>JAVHRE010000504.1:0-1467 GCA_036171495.1 Bacteroidales bacterium | reverse complement strand
ATTATTAATAATTCTCAGCTAATAACTCAAAATAACTTTTTGGATGCAAACAAGCCGGACAGTTTTCTAATGGTTTTGTACCATAATGAACATAACCGCAAACTCTACAAACCCATTTAACTTTTTCGTCACTTTGAAAAACTTTACCAGTTTCGATATTTTGCAATAGTTTTCTGAATCTTTTTTCGTGTTCTGCTTCAATGGTAGATATAACTTTAAAAGCGGCTGAAACATCTTTAAATCCTTCTTTAAAAGCTATTTCTGAAAATCCCGGATACAATTTAGTCCATTCTTCATTTTCGGCTTCGGCAGCAGCTTTTAAATTTTGAACTGTAGTTCCGATTATTCCAGCGGGATATGTTGCAACAATTTCTAAAGGTCCACCTTCTAAAAATCTGAAAAATCTTTTTGCATGAGCCATTTCTTGTACCGATGTTTGCAAAAAGATTGCTGAAATTTGCTCGTAACCCTCTTTTTTAGCGACTTTTGAATAAAATTCATAACGATTTCTTGCTTGCGATTCACCTGCAAAAGCTTTAAGCAAGTTTTTTTCTGTTTGTGTTCCTTTTATACTCATAATATTTTTTTTAATAAACAAAAATAATCCTTTTTCGCTCATTATTTCTTCTTTTAAACAAAAATAAAGATTATAATTATATGAGATTTATTTTTTATTTATATATTTGAAGCATGAAAACTTCAATATCAATTATTATAATTTTTGCTTTATGTATTTGTGCTAAAGCTCAAAAAAAGAAATCAAAAGATAATCCTGTTTGGTTTAATTTGGAAATTAAAGGTGGAATAGGCACAAGTTTGTTAACTAATAAAAATATTTCTAACGATAAAAACATCAATACAATGAATTTTAATTTTTATCCTGCTTACGGGATTGGAATTGGAGCTCACATTAAAAATTTTCTTGCTGTACAAATCGAAAAATCGTGGTCATCGTTCGGACAAAAATATACATACAAAAACGAATTGCCTTCAAAAACATTAGTTTTCAATTCTAATGAGTTAGGATTATTTTTGCGTAAAACTTCTGAAAGTGGCGGATTTGTTGGATTAGGTTTTAAAGTTGCAAACATTGGGAAATCGGATTCTTTAAATAAAAATCTTAATTTCTTACATTTCGAAATTGGCGGACCAGTATGGCAAAACAATATGTTCGATATTAATTTGAATATCCGTTTTGGTTATGGCTTAAACAATATGGTAAGTGCACAAAACTATAATCCAGGTGCATATACCGTTTACACAAAAAATGCAACAACACATCCAATTACCGCACAATTTCTTGTTGGTTTAAACTGGCACATAGGATATTGGGCAACTTCAAATTGTAAACATACAGGATTTTTGTTTTTTACAAATTAAATAATAAATGCGAATTAAGGGTTAGATTTTTTAGTTCCGTTAGGAACGGTATATTGGTAGAAAAATAACCATAGCTAAAATAGTTCC
>JAVHRE010000503.1:0-7536 GCA_036171495.1 Bacteroidales bacterium | reverse complement strand
TTGAATGTGTGCTTGTAGAAAGAGCGCCATTAATTTGAATTACAAATACTGCATTAGCTTGATTTCTTGCATCCAAATAAAGTGAATCAGTAAATACTGTAGCAGCATTCATAATATAAGTATGAGGTGTAAGAACAAGATTGTTCCCAAATTGTGCAGGGTACAACAACTCAATATCATAAGGCAAAGTGTTAAGATAAGTATAAACATTACCCAAATCTGTTGCACATGCTGCTGTTGAGCCATCAGGAATTGGATGAATAGTACCTGTTACATTTAAAGCGTCAAAACCGGTTGTTAAACCTACATTTGTGCCAACATCACCAGTAAGATATGTTACACCAGAATTTGTAACCGGACCATCAGAAGAAAATATTGCATAGCAAGCTGTTGAAGCAAGGTTAACAGCAGCAGGACCTGTAAGGACAGGACTTCCGCAACCAGTTGGTGTATATGCTAAAACACCATCAATATTAACAGCTCCGGCAGTTGTAAGAGCTCTTCCTTCAAGTGTGTCGCCTGTATTCATATTAATAGCTGCGTTGTTAGCAATAACTGTTCCTCTCATAGTAGTTCCGGCAGCCATACTTACCAGACCTTCCACTTTCCAAAAAACATTACATGCTAACGCTCCATTAATTAAATTAACTTTTGCATCGGCATTTGTTGAAAATGGTCCTTGGATTTGAATAATAAATACTGCATTAGAATTTCCCTGTGCATTTAAAGTAAGGTCCAAGTTAAGTGTAGCTGCACCAGAAATAGAGTAAACACCAGAAATAAGAATTTGTCCATTTCCTAATAAAGGAGCTGGAAAAAAAGTTGGAGTTGTGCTGTTTAATTGATTGTAAGCAATAAGTAAATCAGCTGCACATTGAGCACTTGCACCATTAGCATTATTTACAACACCGTTCACATTACCGAAGCCACCTATAGCACCATTGTTTGTTCCTATATTTCCTGTAAGGTGTGAAATGCCAACATTGGCTAAAGCTCCATCTGTTGAAAAAAGTACAAATTCAGCAGCAGTTCCTAAAGGAGGAGCTTGTGCAAAATTAAGAGTAGGCATTATAAATAACAATACTGTTATTAATGCATAAAGTAGTTTTGTTTTCATTATATTTCAATTTAATTTTCCGCAACTGGCGGTACAGTTTGTGAATATATTTTCACATAGCAAAGGTGAGTTCATTATTCCCTTAAAGCGTTACACAATTTTAGAAAAGACTTACATTATTCACACATGTAAAAAGATTTATAACAAATGCGAATCAAGGGTTGAAATCTAAAAGTCCCGTAGGGACAACATATTGGTAGAAATAAATAACACCTGCCAACACAAATGCCGTAGGCATGATATATTTGAAATTATTTCGTTCCTACGGAACTATTGATTTTGCTATGGTTATTTTTTCTACCAATATACCGTTTCTAACGGAACAAAAAAAATTCAACCCTTAATTCGCATAACAAGCAATAAACTAATATTTATTTTTAAAGTTTTCGAGATAATTTATTTTTTTGCCAAAATAAATTAAAACACCATGCACAATTAAATTGTACATGGTGTTTTTAATTTTGCTAATTAGTTAATTAAAAACGATTTCTATCTTATTGATATAACAGTTTGTAAAGTTCTTTTAAGTCGGGAGATAAAATAATTTCTGTTCTACGGTTGCCGGCACGTCCTTCAATTGTTTCATTTGTTTTTACAGGATGAAATTCGCCTCTGCCAGATGCAGTGATACGATTTGAATCAAAGCCATAGTCTTTTGTCAAAATACGTAAAATTGATGTTGCTCTTGCTGTACTAAGATCCCAATTATCTTTAAACAGTGCTGTTTTAATAGGAACATTATCCGTGTGACCTTCAATCATCACAGTGATGTCTTTGGTGCTGTTAAGCACATTAGCAAGCGTTTTAAGTGCTTCTTTTCCTTTAGGGTCAACCACATCGCTACCTGATTTGAACAGCAATTTTTCTTCGAGCGAAACATAAACGTTGCCATCTTTAATGTAAACAGATAACTCATCAGTTTTATAATTCATAAGAGCATCGGATATTGAATTTTTTAGCTTAGCCATTACATCCTTTTGCGATTGAATCATGTCCTGAAGTTTTTTTAACCGCTTTGCCTGATCAGCAATAGTCATTTTTGATTCAGTAGAAAGAGTGTTTAAATCTTTTTGAACCGAAGCATTTTCATTCTGCAATGATGCTTTTTCTTCGTTAAGATTTTTTACCTGCGTATTACACTCATTAAGTTGACTAAGTGTACTTACGTTGTCTTTTTGTAGTTTATCAACTTTAGCTTGTGAAGCCAGAAGTTTTTTACTTGGTCCGCAGGATGTAAATAACAAGCTGGAACCCAGTGATAAGAATGCTAAAAATAGAAATGTTTTTTTCATTTTGTTTTTTTTAAGTGAATAATAATAATATTACAAAGATGTTCACCTTAAATGAAGTATATGTTACACAACTTTGTATATAAGTTACATGATTCACACTTATTTGTTACAAAATAAAAATATTCTCGGTATAAGAATCGATGTTGTTATATACTAAACGGTAGTTCAAATCCCGTCTAAAAGCGGGATAGGTTCGTCATGCTGAACTTGATTCAGCATCTCACAAAACGAAGGTCTGCCTTTAATATGAGATGGCGGGTCGAGCCCGCCATGACGCAATTTATTAGTTTTTAGAACCCACCTTAAGATTGATATTATGTACTACAAGAATTGTTTTTTTAAGCGGTGCTATATTTTAACCATTATCAACAAAGTACATTTTTATTTTACCTTTGTTTTTCGCTGCAATTTCACCTCTATAAGTTGCTACAATTTTATGTTTTTCTAATTTGTTTTTAATAAGCTCGAAAGTAGTTTTAGAAATATTTACCATATTTGGTTCTCCACAAGATTCCATTCGCGATGCAATATTTACAGTATCGCCCCAAATATCATAAGTAAATTTTTTAGTACCTACAACTCCTGAAACAACCGGACCTGTATGTACTCCAATTCTTATTTGCCATTGTGGGGCATTTAATTTATTTTTTAATAGCATTGAACGATTTTTTACAAATTTTTTTATTTCTAAAGCGGCTAATACCACATCAATCGGATTAGTTTTGTTGGGTGTAGGCAAACCACCGGCACACATATATGAATCGCCAATAGTTTTAATTTTTTCGATTGGATATTTAGAAATAATTTTGTCAAATTCCGAAAAGAACAAATGTAATTCTCCAACCAAATGTTCAGGAGTCATTTTCTCTGAAATCATTGTAAATCCTTTAAAATCGGCAAAGAGTACAGTTACCATTTTAAATTTTTGTGGTAACGATTTTCCGGTATCTTTTAATTCTTTAGCAGTTTCGTATGGAAGAATATTTAATAACAATTCATCTGAACGTTTTTTCTCTTTGTTAATTTCATTATAAGCTTTAACAAGTTTGTTATTTATATTTTGAAGTTTCTTGTTTAATGTTTCCGTTTTAATGTTTTCTTGTTCAAGTTTTTCTTTTGCTATTTTTAACTCGATATGAGTTGCAACACGGGCAGATAATTCTAAAACATTAAATGGTTTAATAATATAATCAACCGCACCTAATTTAAAACCCTTTAACAAGTAACTGGTTTTTGTGTTTGCAGTTAAAAATATTACAGGAATATTTTTTGTTTTATCACAATTTTTTAATTGAGTACAAACTTCATAACCATCCATTTCGGGCATTTGAATGTCAAGTAAAATTAAATCTGGAGTTTTATTTTTTAAATATTGAAACGCTTCAATTCCAGAAATAGCACATGAAACTCTATAACCTTTTTCTATTAAAATACTTTTAAGTACTTTAATGTTTAGAGGTGAATCGTCAACAACTAAAATTAATGGTTTATTATTTATTTTCACAATCTTACACCAATTACTAAAATATCATCCACTTGTTCTTCTTCAGCCCTCCAGTTTTCAATAAAATCATTTAAATGTTGTTCTTGTTCATGCATAGATATATTTTGTATTTCGAGCAGGATTTGTTTAAATTTTTTTGTCATTAATTTTTTTCCTCTTTCTCCACCAAATTGATCAGAGTAACCATCAGTTGTAATGTAAAAAGTATCACCTTTTTTTAATTTTAAATCATGACTATCGAAATGCTGGTTATCATCTGTAAAACCACCTATTGCCTTTTTAGTTCCTTTAATTTCTTCAACTTCAGATTGTCCCTTTCGAATAATCCAAAACGGTCTGTTAGCACCTGCATATTTTACTATTCTTTTTTTTGTATCAACAGAACAAAGTGCAATGTCCATTCCATCTCTTGTGGAATCATAACTTTCGGATTGACGAAGAGATTCTTTAATTCCTTTATTTAACTGTTTTAAAATTTCCGAAGTGTCTGTGCTTAAAGAAACAGCTGTAGCCAATTTTTCTGAACCAATCATACTCATAAAAGCTCCAGGCACTCCGTGTCCGGTGCAATCAGCAGCAGCTATAAAAAGTGACAAATTGTTTTTATAAAAAAAATAGAAGTCGCCACTTACAATATCTTTTGGTTTAAATAATATAAAACAATTTGACAGTGCAGAGTAAATTTCTTCTTTTTTAGGCAATTTTGCTTGTTGAATGCGTTTAGCATACTTTATACTATCGGTTATATCCTTGTTTTTTTTCTCTATAGCTAATTTTGATTTTTCAATTTCTGCTTTTTGATTGTTAACTTTGATTAATTCTGCAGTTCTTTTTTCTTCTTTATTCTGAAAATCGAGTTCTTTATTTGCAATTATTAAATCTACTTCATGTTTTGCTTTTTGTTCATTTTGAATATCAAGTTCTTTATTTGCAAAAATATTGGATATTGAATGATTAATATTTTTAAATTGATTATTTGTTTTAACAACATAATCTGAAGCTCCATGATGAAATGATTTTAATGCAATATCAATATTTTCATTACTAGTTAGCATAATAACACTAGTTTCGCTATTGTTATTTTTAATTTTATCTAAAACTAAAAGTCCATTGGCAGCATTTTGAGATTTACTATTAAGGTGATAATCAAGAATAACCAATTCAGGTTTCACCTGCATAAATTTTTTCATACAAGTTTCACCGGTTTCAAATGAATGTATCTTAATAGGTATTTTTTTAAAAGCAATTTCAATAGATGCTTTTAGTGCCATTGTATATACCTTATTGTCTTCTACAATAAAAATATCGGTATGTTTTTTTGTGTTCACGATGTTAAACTGTTAGAAATTTGTTGAATATATTTACAGTTTATTTTAAAAATATAGAATTGAATAAATGAAAGATAAACACTCCTCCAGTTAGCAATGCTAGAATCAGAAAAAGCCCAATAGCAAAATATTTATATTTTCTTGCATCACTCTTTATTTCAATTAATTTAAAAAAATTGAACAATGAATAAATAATTTTTCTAAATTTAGTATCCGTTTTAACAATATAATCTGAAGCTCCATGCTTAAATGATTCTAATGCAATATCAATATTGTCGTCGCCAGTTAGTATTAAAACATAAGTTTTTGGATTCTCGTTTTTAATCCAATCCAAAATTGTAATGCCATTTGCTGCATTAGGATTATTAGTATTAAGATGATAATCAAGAATTACTATTTGAGGTTTTAATGCCTTAAATTTTTTAATACATTCTTCTCCTGTTTCAAATGTATGTATCTTAATTGGCATGTTTATAAATGCGGTTTCTATATCTGCTTTTAGTGTAAGCATAAATACATTGTTATCTTCTACTATAAAAATATTGATTTGATTTTTTTTGTTCATTATTTTGAGTTTTTTAACTTGTTAATATTATTAATAATTTGTTATTTAATAAAAGTGATAGGATTGAGAATAGCAGCATTTACTTAAATCTTAAAAACATGAGCATTAGCCCTGCTCCAATCAATAACGCAATACAGAAGTATATTAAGTAAACCATACGATTATACATTTTCGCATTACTCTTTGCCACCATCATTTGAAATATATTTACTAATGAATGATTTATTTGCATGAATTTGGTTTCGGTTTTAACAATATAATCGGAAGCCCCATGGTGAAATGATTTTAATGCAATATCAATATGGTCATTAATAGTTAACATAATAACATTGGTTTCAGGGTTCTCCTTTTTAATAAAATCCAAAACTTTAATACCGTCCATAGCATCAGGATAATTACTATTAAGGTAATAATCAAGAATTACCACTTGAGGTTTTTCTTTCTTAAATTGTTTCATACATAATTCTCCGGTTTCAAATAAATAAAATTTAATTTGCTTATTAATAAAAGTGGTTTCCAATTCTGCCTTTAATGCCAACGAAAAGACTGTGTTGTCATCTACAATAAAAATATTTATTTGTTTTTGGGTATTCATAATGTTTAATAAAAGTTAACAAAACTTTTTAGAATTGAAGGGTCGAATATCTGAAGTGCAATAAAACCTCCGATAAAAAACACTATACCCAGTAATAATACAATAAGAATTCGTTTTAATCTTCTCGCTTCTTTTTTTGCATCCATTATTTTAAAGATAATAAATAATGAGTAATTAATTTTTCTGAATTTGGTTTCGGTTTTAACAACATAATCGGAAGCCCCGTGCTGAAATGAACTTATAGCGATATCAATTTTATCATCACTTGTAAGCATTATAATATATGTTTCATCGTTTTCCTTTTTTATCCAATCCAAAACTTTAATTCCATCGGCTGCATTAGGAAAATTGCTATTAAGGTGATAATCAAGAATTACAACTTGAGGTTTTTCTTCCTTAAATTTTTTCATACATTCTTCTCCTGTTTCAAATGATTGAATTGTAATTGGAAAGTTTGGAAAAGCGGTCTCAATATCCGTTTTAAGTGCCAGATTAAACACTTTATTGTCTTCTACAATAAAAATATTGATTTGATTTTTTTTGTTCATGATTTTAAGTTTTAAATTAATATTTGTAATGTTATAATATATAAATTAAATTATCGAAGCTCTTTTTTCAAACGAGGGTGGATTTATTCGATTAATAATTTCGTTTATCAACTGCGCCACTTTATTAAATGCCTCGTTTTGGTCTTTTTGTACATATTCACATGCATATTGTTTTATTAGCTCAATAGCTACTTTAAATTTATCCTGAGCACTTAACACAATAATGTTTGTTTGTGGTTTTTGTGCTTTTATTCTTTTAATTATTTCAAGCCCGTTTTGTGCTTCCTCGTATTTAGAGTTTAAAAAATAATCCATTATTATAATATTTGGATTACGATTCAATTCCAATAAACATAATTCGCCTATACGGAAAATTGAGATGTCTATTTTATTTGAAAAACGTGTTTGTAAAAATCCCTTTAAGGTCCTGGCGTAAACCTCATCGTCTTCTACAATAAAAACGATTATTTTGCTTGAATTTGCTTGTTTTAAATAATTTGTTGACATATTAAATAGTTTTTTATTTATTGTGTGTAACTACACAGCCAGTTTAAAATGTTAAAGAACAAATATATGCCACAGATTCA
>JAVHRE010000502.1:0-7576 GCA_036171495.1 Bacteroidales bacterium | reverse complement strand
CTTAAAGTTTGAAGTGCATACAATAAATAATCGAAATATTGAATTTCAACCAATGGACGTAATCCTCTTAATGCCAATCCAATGCCTTGTCCTAAAATAGTAGTTTCCCTAATACCTGTATCAGTAATTCTGAGTTCCCCGTATTTTTTTTGTAGTCCTTCAAATGTTTGGTTCACACCGCCAATGTATCCAACATCTTCACCAAATACAACTAATAAAGGATATTTTTGAAATAAATAATCCCAGTTATCTCTCAAAATCTCACGCCCATTTACTAAAGTCGGATTCTCATTAAAAATTGGCGATATACCTTTTACTTTTAATGCAGACTTTTCTGTTTGCACATACAAATAGCTATTATAACGAATATTAGCATCGGCGTAATTGCGTTTAAGCCAATCTTGTAAATCGCTTTGTAATTTTTTTCGAATAGTGCAATCGAAACAAACATGACGAAGAATTTTTTTTGCAGCACTAAAAATATCTTTTCTGATTGGATTTGGAATCTTTTTTAAATTTTCTGTTATAATTCCTACTTTATCAATATGTTCGCGTTTACATATACACGAGCGATTATCAATAATTCTGACAAGCTCATCGCGTTCGCGTTTTATAGGTTCAGTAAAATTTTCCCAGGCTTTTTGTTTTGCAATTTTTACATCGTTTAATGCTTTCTCATTAATTGAATTTAATTCTTCTTCGTTTGATATTTGTTTTTCTATTAACCAGTTACGCATTTTTTTAATCGGGTCGAATTCTTCTTCCCAGGCTAATCTTTCCGGCGATTTGTATCGTTCGTGCGAACCCGAAGTTGAATGTCCCTGTGGTTGAGTCATTTCTTCAACATGAAAAACTACCGGAATTTGTTCTTTTCTACATTTTTCTACACCTTCGGCAAATATTTTTATCATTTCCGGATAATCCCAACCCTTTACTTTATAGATAATTATGCCGCCATTACTGTCTTTTTCAAAACCTCGTAACAATTCAGAAATGTTTTGTTTTGTGGTTTGATATTTTTTAGGAACCGAAATTCCATAACCATCGTCCCAGATAAATAAAGCCATTGGAACTTTTAATACTCCAACAGCATTAATGGTTTCCCAAAAATGCCCCTCTGAAGTGCTTGCATCGCCAATCGTACCAAATGCTACTTCGTTTCCTTTATCAGAAAAATCAGTAAATTGAGCAAGTGCTTCATTTTCGCGAAACAATTTTGAAGCCCATGCTAATCCAACCAATCGAGGCATTTGTCCGGCAGTTGGCGACAAATCGGCAGCAGAGTTTTTTTGGAGCATAAGATTTTTCCACGAGCCATCTGAATTAACAGTTGCAGTGCTAAAATGATTATTAAAAGAACGACCTCCGTTATGAGGATTATTTTTTATATCGGTATCGCCATAAAGTTGAGCAAAAAATTGTTCGGATGTCAGCATGCCTGCAGAAAGCATAAATGTTTGGTCGCGATAATAACCCGAACGCCAGTCGCCATTTCTAAAGTTTTTAGCCATTACAATTTGTGCAACCTCTTTCCCATCGCCAAAAATTCCAAATTTTGCTTTGCCGGTTAGTACTTCTTTTCGTCCTACAATACTTAAATGACGACTTAATGAAGCTGTATAAAAATCGTTTAATACTTCTTTTTTAAAATTTTCGAATGTTATTTGATTATCGGGTTCAACAGTTATTTCATTAGAATTCATATAATATTGTTGTTAGATTTTAGATTTAAAGTTATAAAATAACACGAACAATTTTTTAACATGTTTTATATAATGTTATTTCGGTTTAATATTAATTATTTCTATACAAATTTAAAAAGAATTATTCTAAATAACATATCTTTGTTTAATTAATTTTTTATAAATTACTTTTGCAATAAATTTAATTCAATAATATTATGCACAATTTAATCCGATAGCTATCGGATGGGTTATTAAATTATTGGGTTATTAACATTTAATTTAAATAATGAATCGTTTATGGGTTTAGGAATTGGTAATAAAATATTTGAAATGTTAACCCATTTTGGACTAAACACTGAATGGGCAAATGGATTTAAAATTATTATAGAAATCGCAATTATTGTAATTGCATGTATAATTGCAAATTATATTGCAAAAAAAATAATATTATCCATTCTGTCAAAAATTATTAAGCGAAGTAAAAATAAGTGGGACGATGTATTATTAGAAAAAAAAGTATTTCACAGATTTTCTCATTTGATTCCTGCTATAATTATTTACTATTCATCAAAACATGCTTTTTTTGGACATACCGAAATTATTCATTTAGTAGAATCGGGCGTAATTGTTTATTTGGTAGTTATTGTAATGCTTATAATTCATTCATTTTTAAATGCTCTGAATGAAATTTATTTACAAATACCATCTTCAAAAGAACGCTCAATAAAAGGATTTTTGCAAGTTGTAAATATTTTTAATTTTTCAATTGGCGGTATATTGATTTTATCGGTTTTGCTTGATAAAAATCCCGGATATTTTTTAACCGGAATTGGTGCTATTGCTGCAATTTTAATGCTTGTATTTAAAGATACTCTTCTTGGATTAGTTGCGGGAATTCAACTTTCGGCTAACGATATGGTTAAAATCGGCGACTGGATTTCGATACCTTCAAAAAATGTTGATGGAACAGTTATCGAAATTTCGTTGAACACTGTAAAAGTACAAAACTGGGACAAAACAATTTCCATGCTCCCATCATACTCGCTTGTTTCGGAATCATTTATAAACTATAGCGGAATTGAAAATTCAAAAACACGCAGAATAAAACGTTCAATAAATATTGACATTAAAAGTATCAGGTTTTTAGAAGTTCAAGACATTACTGAACTTGAAAAAATAAAATTATTAGAGCCTTATCTTATTGAGAAAATTAATGAATTAGAAAAACACAATTCCGGCATTGATGCCGATTTAACAGCAAAAGCAAATGGGTTAAGACTTACAAATATTGGAACTTTTAGGAAATATATTGAATTGTATTTAAAAGATAATCAGAATGTAAAACAGGATTTGTCAATTATTGTAAGACAGTTACAATCAACCGAAACAGGAATACCTTTAGAATTATATTTCTTTAGTAAATTTTACGAATGGGAACAATATGAAATATTTCAGGCAGACGTATTCGACCATTTTCTTGCAGTAGTTTCGCAATTCGATTTAAGAATTTTTCAAAGCCCAACGGGTTATGATTTTCAGAAGTGGGAAGAAAAAATTTAATGTTATCAGATTTTTATTTTTTCTAAATAACCCTACGGAGCATTTTTTTGTATGAAAAATTTCAAAAATAAAATCAAGATACTTACCTTCGCTTTTTTTTAAGTAATAATAGCTTTTTAAAATTTGTTTCAATATTCATTTGGAATTAAAATCAGGTGCAGTTTTTGAAACATTTAATTTATAATTACGTAAAAAAAGTATTAAATATAAAATGAGACAAATATTTTTTATAGTTTGGTTTTTTATTAATAGCATCGCTATTTATAGCCAGCAGGATACTATTAACAAAGTTGATGAAAAAAACTTAAAGCAAGGCTATTGGGTTGTAAAAGACGAAACAAACAATAAAGTAGAAGAAGGAAGCTATAAGAATGATTTAAAAACCGGGGTTTGGAAAAGTCGTTACAATGATGGAACATTAAAACAAGAAATTACTTATGTTGAAAACAAACCCGATGGCTATGCAAAATTTTATTATCCTTCGGGGGTTGTTAGCGAAGAGGGAATTTGGAAAGGGAACAAGTGGGTTGGCGAATACAAATATTATTATCCAAATGGGAAACCTTCTTATGAATGGAAGTATAGCGAACAAGGTAAACGCACAGGGGTTCAAAAATATTATCACGAAAATGGTGTTATAATGATAGAAGGCGATTGGAACGAAGGTAAAGAATCGGGACCAATTAAAGAATACGACGATAAAGGAAAACTTGTTGCCGAAAAAACTTTTAATAATGGACAGTTAGACGAAGCAAGTGTTAAAATATACACACCTACAAATAATACAATAAATCCAAATCAAGAAAATAACAAACAAGAAGTAATTAACGAAGTTAAACCAAATCAAAATATAAATATTGGCGTTTTTACTGGAAACGGGCATAATGTTACTTATACTAAAGATAAAAAAATTGAACGCGATGGTGAATGGAAAGACGGGAAATTAATTAATGGCAAACGTTATTATTACGACGAAAGCGGTAAACTAACTAAAACCTCTGTTTACAAAAACGGAAATATTATAAATATTATTTATCCAGATTAATTGTACAGTCAATCTGAGGTTCTCAAAGATTGATAATGACATCTTTAGAAAAATTGAAAAATTTTTTTTTATTAAAATTTTGCTATTTCAAAAATATTGAGTAATTTTACTACTCAAAATTGGCAAAAAATGTCTAATAATATCACATGGTTTGCTTTATATACAAGACCTCGCTTTGAGCTAAAGGTTGAACAATCTCTAAAACAAATGGGAATAAATTCTTATTTACCCACTCAAAAAATATTAAAAGAATGGTGCGATAGAAAAAAATGGATAACCGAACCATTATTTAGGTCGTATTGCTTTGTTCAAATTACGCCCGAAAATTATTTTTTACCACTTAAAGCTTATGGCGTTGTTCGTTATGTATGGTTCGAAGGAAAACCTGCACCTGTTCGTGATTCAGAAATTGAAACAATAAAGTTAATTTGTAGTTCAAAACTATCATTAGAAATTATTAATTTTGAGTTTGCTAAAGGCCAGAATGTGATTATTACAAACGGACCATTAAAAGGGCTTAAAGGCGAATTTATTGAAAATAAAGGGAAGCACAATATTTTGGTTAGAATAGATTCTATTAGCCATGGGGTGTTAGTATCTGTTTCGCCAAATTATATTGCAACCTGTTGATATACATTTACTAATATCTTAACTTGTGCTTACGAAATGTGAGTCACAAGGCTGTGCTGTGTTTATCCGCTAACGTTATGCTCGATACATTAATTACATCAAAAACACGTATTAAATTACTTCTTAAGTTCTTCTTAAATAGTAATTCTAGTTCCTATTTGCGAAGTCTCGAATATGAGTTTGGCGAATCAACAAATGGAATTAGAGTTGAACTTAACAGATTTGAAAAAGCAGGTTTGCTCCAAACATCTTTAAATGGAAATAAAAAAATGTTTCGTGCAAATATCTCACATCCAATGTTTAAAGATATTCAAAATCTGCTTAAAAAATATATTGGCATCGACCAGATTATTGACAAAATAATAAACAGATTAGGAAAAATAAAAAAAGTTTATGTTTCCGGAGCTTTTGCATTAGGCAAAGACAGTAAGATTATTGATTTACTAATAATTGCAGACAATATAGACAGAAACTATCTTTCAACACTTGTAGAAAAAACCGAAAAACTTATTAAAAGAAATATTAGGTATGCTATAATGAATGATGATGAATTAAAAGTTTTTGTATCACAAAATAATGAATTATTGCTAATATGGGCTCAACAATGAACAAACAAAAAATTTTAATTACCGGAACTGCAGGTTTTATTGGTTTCAATTTAGCTAAAACATTACTCGAACAAGATTACGAAGTTGTTGGAATTGATTGCATTAACGATTATTACGATGTTAATTTAAAATATAACCGTTTAAAGGTTACAGGAATTAAAAAAGAAGCAATTAGCGAAAACAAATTAACACAAAGCACAATATTTCATAATTACAAATTTGTAAAAGCCAATCTTGAAGATATTGAAACATTAAAATCAGTTTTTAAAACTTTTAAACCCGATGTGGTTTGCAATTTGGCAGCCCAAGCAGGAGTTCGTTACTCATTAAAAAATCCGATGGCTTATTTAAACAGTAATATTTATGGTTTTTTAAATATTCTTGAATTAGTAAGAAAATTTCCCGTAAAACATCTTGTATATGCAAGCAGTTCGAGCGTATATGGACTAAACAAAAAAATACCACTTTCGGTTTCCGATAATGTTGACCACCCTATAAGTTTGTATGCTGCAACTAAAAAAAGTAATGAATTGAT
The DNA here is from genome assembly GCA_036171495.1 of Bacteroidales bacterium. GTDB lineage: Bacteria > Bacteroidota > Bacteroidia > Bacteroidales > GWA2-32-17 > GWA2-32-17. The sequence continues at coordinate 1,513 of JAVHRE010000502.1, read as the reverse complement.
GGCTCATGCTTATAGTCATTTGTTTAATATACCAACTACCGGCTTGCGTTTTTTTACAGTTTATGGACCATGGGGACGACCAGATATGGCTCTTTTTCTTTTTACAAAAGCCATTCTCGAAGAAAAACAAATTGACATTTTTAATAATGGCAACATGGTTCGCGATTTTACATATATTGACGATATTGTTGAAGGTATTATTAGAGTTATAAATAATCCGCCCAAAGGAAATCCAAATTGGAACGGCAAAAACCCCGACCCCGCAACCTCTCCTGCCCCATACAGACTTTTCAATATTGGAAATTCCTCACCTGTTCAATTGATGGATTACATTGGAGCAATAGAAGAAATAATTGGAAAAACAGCTATAAAAAACTTTTTGCCAATGCAATTAGGCGATGTGCCAATAACTCATGCAGATGTAACACATCTCGAAAAAGCTGTCGGCTATAAACCGTCAACGTCTGTTAAAGAAGGAATTAAAAAATTTGTAGAATGGTATAAAACATATTATAAATTTCAATGAATAAAAATTCAAAAAATTTAATGCTAATTCTTATTGCATATTCAAAATCCTTTAAACATTATTGAAATTAACTGATGAAAAAGATTAATTTATGTCAACTTTCTCCTCATCTTTTTTGGGACGTAGATATTGCCATAATTGATTTTGATAAAAATAAAAAATGGTTGGTACAGCGTGTATTAGAATATGGACTATTAAAAGATTGGCAAATTATATATAAATACTATGGTATAAATGAAATTGCTCAAATATCTATTCAGTTAAAAAATTTAGATTATAAAACTGCATCTTTTATTTCTGTATTGTCAAATATTCCTAAAGAAAATTTTTTATGTTATTCTACAAAACAGTCGAACCCAAAACACTGGAACTTTTAAAAAAGTTAATGCAAATTGACAAATTCAAAGAACTTAGGTTAGTTGGAGGGACTTCTCTTGCATTACAAATTGGGCATCGGCAATCAATTGACATAGATTTATTTGGAACTTTAGAAGTTGATGAATTCGAATTAGCTGAAATTTTAAAAAAAACAGGTTCAGTTACTTTACTAAAAAAAACAAAGAACATAAATGTCTATTTGATTGATGGAATAAAGGTTGATATTGTAAACTATAATTATCCATGGTTAAAAGAAATAATTTTTGAAAATAATATTAGATTAGCTGGGAAACAAGATATTTCAGCAATGAAAATTGCTGCTATTACAGGAAGAGGCTCTAAAAAGGATTTTATTGACATTAGTTTTTTGTTAAAAAAATTTTCATTGAAAGAAATGCTTAAATTTTATAAGCTTAAATATAATGACGCTTCTGAAATTCTTGCGTTAAAAAGCTTGACTTATTTTGATGATGCTGATTCAGAAGAAGCTCCCAAAATGCTTTTGCCTATGAATTGGGAAAATGTGAAAAAGGAAATCAGAAATAAGTTACTTCAATATATAAAACGCAATATTATAATTGGCAATTAAAGTTCAATTGTTCCATTGAT
>JAVHRE010000501.1:0-7594 GCA_036171495.1 Bacteroidales bacterium | reverse complement strand
TGACTATCAAGCGTTTCGAGCAAGATATTGTTTTCTTAGCTTGACGCCAATGCGCCTAAAGCGGGACAGGTTCGTCATGCTGAACTTGATTCAGCATCTCACAAAACGAAGCTCTGTATTGAGTCCCGCTTTTTGCGGGAGACGCTATTTAAATTTTTAGAACCCCTCATTAATCATTAAACATTAATCATTAATTCTCACATTCTTTCATTGCCTTTTCATTGTCTTCAATTTCGCCAAACCATACTAAAGCATAATTCCCTTCTATTGCAACTCCAATTGCTTTCCAACCAATTTTATTAAAAACTCCTTTTTCTAAAATTACGTTATTATGCCCTGGACTTTTTTTCCAACCTGCAAGTGCATCTTTTGGTGTTGCCCCGCTTGATAGCTCAAATGCAATTTCATATCCGTTAGATTTGTAATTTGTTAACTCACTCGGTTTCGACCACATAAGTTTTGCATTTCTTTGGTCATCGGTATAGCAACATGCTTTCCATTTACCTTTATTCGACCAGCTATGTAAATTGCAGTTACCTTTATTTGGTCCATTTTCTATTAAATCAGTTATATGAATTTTAGCAACTTTTGTAAGTTCGGGCGAAAGTTTAATTATCGGTAATTTTTTTGTTTCGCGATAGTTATTTATTAGGGTTAATAACTCTTTTTCCTGTGAACTTACACAAAATTCTTTTTGAGCAAATAAAAATTCTGAACTAATAAAAGTTATAATAAAAATTATGTAAAATAGTTTCATAATAAATTCTTTTTGTATTTTTACAATATTAACGTTAATTGAATGGCAAAAGTTGTTAAAATTATAATTGTTTTGATGTTTTTTTCAAATATTTTTTGCTTTAGCCAGCAAGATAGTTTAACAATCAATGATACTATTTCTAAAGAACAACTTGATTTTCAACTTGTAGTAACTGCAAGCAAGGGTGATGCTTCTACAGTTCTATATTTGTTAAGTAAAGGTGCAAATATAAATGCTACTGCCGATAACGGAGTTTCAGCATTAATGTATGCAGCCCAAAATGGGTATTTACAAGTTGTAAAAACTTTAGTTGCAAATGGAGCAAACACTAATTATTTTCCCAATGGACAATTACCTGCAATATCTGCTGCTATTACAAATAATCAATATGATATTGTAGAATATTTATTGCACAAAGGAGTTGATAAAAATATTACCGACAGTAAAAATATTACTCCTTTAATATATGCATCAGCTTATGGATATTTTGATATTGTTAATATGTTATTGCAATATAAAGTTGATGTAAATAAAAAAGACGAATATGGAAATTCAGCAATTATGATGTCTGTACTATACGAACACCCGGATATTTCAGAGATGTTGTTGCAAAATGGTGCAAATCCTGATTTAGCTGACAATAATTTATTTACACCTTTAATGGTCGCATCGCAAAACGGACAAATTTGGTATCTCAACTTTATTAATAAATATAAAACTGATATATATGCTAAAAATATATATAATTATTCTGCTTTCGATTTGGCTGTTATAAATAATCAGCCAGATGTGATAACAAATTTACATGAAATAGATTCATTAAAATATTTTTGCACAAATAAACCAACCAAATTGGCATATTTAACAAGAAATAAAGAACTTATACCAACTTTAAAGAAAAATGAATGCAAACCATATTATATGCCAATTTTTAAAAAACTTATTGTTGGTTACGGGTTCGATATAAATTTTAAAGATATTATGTTTGGTACCACTTTAGGATTATCAGAAGTAAGATATAATTTATTGTTTTCATCTTCTTTTTATACAAAGTATTGGGCAAACCGTGTATTAGTTGATTATGGTAATGATGTTCTTTTTCAATTTTGGGAACGAAAATCGTATATATCATTTGGAATTGATAAAAGATTTAACTTGCATCAAAATAATAATAATTTTAAAGGAATAAGTATTGGCGCAAACGAGTTTTATACTTATGGAAAATACAGAGGTTCAACAATTTCTCCTATAAGTAAATGGTTTTTTGTGCCAAACATTGGTTTTTATATTGATGGAAAAGTTGGAGGATTTCAGATTGCAATGGAATATGCAAACTTTATAAATAAAAATGTGTCAAACATAAGATTAAAATCTTCGATTTACATTAATATTAATTTTAAAAGTATAAAGAAAAATTTAAAAACTTCGGAATGGTAAAAGCAATTTTATATATATTATTAATGCTCTTTTTAATTAGTTGTAACAAAGATTATAATGTTGATTGCTCAACTTATGACTATTCAAATTGTAATACACTTGAACCAACTAATGCTGATATTACAATTACAATTACTATGCAGAATATATATTCAAAAGTTCCAATATGGCTATACAAAGGAAAGTTTGGCGACAATCAAGAATTAATTTACGCTGACACAATTTCAAAAGCTGAAACAAAATTTAACTTACAACTTAATCAAGATTATTATGCAAAAGCAGAATATATTAAAGATGGAAAAAAAATATATGCTGTTGATGGTTCTTTTTTAAAAAAGGTAGGGAAAACTATATGCGATTCAACTTGTTGGATTATAAAAGGAGATGCAATTGATTTAAGATTAAAAAATTAAAATGTCCAGCCTAAACCAAGTAATGGACCATAAACCGCGGTTTTAGAAACTTGTGTACCTTTTAAATTATAAACATATTCAAGATGAATATCGCAAGCAACACGAAACATAAATCCACCCTTTGGTTCCTGATGCCTAAAACCAATTGATAAATAAGGTGGAATAACCCTTCTGTATTTAAAATAATATCCACCAGCACCAATTTCTAATTCGTTTATACGTCCAACTAATATGTTTATTCCAATTGGAATAAATGGTTCGTCTTTAATAATTGTAGAGTCGTTTGTAGCTTTGTTAATACCATAACCAATTCGGGCAGTAAATGCACTTTTTTCACTCGATTGTAAAATTATATCATAATTTACAGAATATCTTATTCCGGTATAATAACCCCAAAGATATCCACCTTCGAGAAAAAAAGTGTTAACACTGTAACGATGTTTTTTAAAACCAGGACGGGGCTTTGTTAAACTGTTGTTTTCTGTATAAACAGAATCGGTATTAAACTTATCATTGTTTGTAAATGAATATTGTGCTTTGCTTTCAAAACAAATTGTAAACAATAATGTTATAATACAAAATATGTTTTTTGAATAAACATTCATTTTTTTATTGAAAAAGAATTTTGAAACGGTAAATGTAAAAAGATTTTTTTATTTAACATATTTTAATACTAATTTTTTCAATCTTTGTATAAATTACAAATATGGAACATGAAATAATTAATCTCATTGCAAATGAATTAGATTGTAAAGACTGGCAAATAAAAAATGTCGTGAATCTTTTCGAAACAGGTGCAACTATACCTTTTATAAGCCGTTATAGAAAGGAAATGAGTGGGGGACTAAATGAGATAATAATCTCTCAAATAAAAGAATTAGTCGAAAAATATAATGCAATAAAAAAAAGAAAATCAACAATTTTAGAAACGATAAAAGGCTTAGGTAAATTAACTTCGGAACTGGAAAACTCCATTTTAAATTGTTATAATATTTCGGAACTCGAAGATATTTATTTGCCATTTAAACCAAAACGTAAAACCAGAGCCGAAATAGCACGTGCAAAAGGGTTAGAACCTCTTGCAAATTTTATTTTATTGCAAAAAAATCAAAATATTCAACAATATGCTAAAGATTTTGTTTCTGAACTTGTTAATGATGTTAATGAAGCAATATCGGGAGCAGCAGATATAATTTCAGAAAAAATTAATGAAAACATTGAAGCAAGAAATGCTATTCGTAACAAATTTAAAAACGAAGCTGTAATTACTTCAAAACTAATTAAAGCAAAAGAGAAAGAAGCCATTAAATATAACGATTATTTTGATTATAAAGAACGACTCGAAAAATGTCCATCGCATAGATTACTTGCAATAAGAAGAGGTGAAACAGAAGGTTTTTTAAGAGTATCAATTGAAATTGATGATGAGAAAGCTATTCAATATCTTGAACCTTTATTTGTTATAGGAAAAGGTGAAGCATCGGAACAAGTAATTATTGCTATTAAAGAAGCATACAAAAGATTAATGCTGCCATCAATTGAAAACGAGTTTGCTGCATTGTCAAAAGAAAAAGCCGATAAAGAAGCCATAAGAGTTTTTGGTGAAAATTTGCGACAATTGTTATTAATGCCTCCCCTTGGAAATAAAAGAGTGTTAGCCATTGACCCTGGTTTCAGAACAGGCTGCAAAATTGTTTGCCTTAACGAACAAGGGAATATTTTACATAACGAAACTATTTATCCACATCCTCCTCAAAAAGAATACGTTACTGCATCAAAAAAAATTGTATCATTAGTAGATGCTTATAAAATAGAATGTATTGCAATCGGTAATGCTACTGCTGGTCGAGAAACTGAAACTTTTATCAAAAAAGTTCATTTTGCTCAACCTGTAAAAGTTTATATGGTTAGTGAAGCAGGAGCTTCTGTTTATAGTGCTTCGCCTGTTGCCCGCGAAGAATTACCCGAATACGATGTAACAGTTAGGGGAGCTGTTTCTATAGGAAAGCGTTTGCAAGACCCGCTTGCCGAATTAGTGAAAATTGACCCGAAAGCTATTGGAGTTGGTCAATACCAGCACGATGTTGACCAAGCTATGCTTAAAAATAATCTTGATTATATAGTTGAAGAGTGCGTAAATAAAGTTGGAGTAAATATTAATACTTCGAGCAAATATTTATTGTCTTATGTTTCGGGAATTGGACCTATATTAGCTAAAAATATTGTTGATTATTTAAAAGAAAATGGTCCTTTTAAATCGCGTTTCGATTTATTAAAAGTTCCCCGATTTGGCGAAAAAACTTTTGAACTTTCTGCAGGTTTTCTTAGAATATTAGAACCCGAAAATCCTCTTGATAATACAGCCGTGCATCCGGAACGATACAGTTTAGTAGAAAAAATTTGTAAAGATTTGAATTGTACTGTTAAGCAATTGGTTAATGATAAAAAACTAATCGAAAAAGTTGTAATTAACAATTATGTTTCAGAAAACATAGGATTACCAACTTTAACCGATATGATTCAGGAATTGGAGAAACCCGGTAGAGATATACGATTATCAATAAAAATATTCGAATTTTCGCCTGATGTTTTAACAATTGATGATTTAAAGCCAGGTATGATTATTCCGGGAATAATAACAAATATCACTAATTTTGGTGCTTTTGTTGATATTGGAATTAAACAAAATGGATTAATACATGTTTCTAATATTTGCAACGAATATATTTCAAATCCTTCCGAAAAAGTTTCGTTAAATCAGCATGTGCAAGTAAAAGTAATTGAAATTGATAAAGAAAGAAACAGGATTCAACTATCCATGAAAGAAAACACATAAAACATTCACGACTAAATAAAGACACACGACTTGTTCCGATTGAGCGGAAAGGGAATGATTATAAGTTAAAAAGGAAAGTTTCGGGTTTTTAGCTTCGGGTTTTTTTGCCTTTGTTGGAGTTATCTCCAACAAATAAAACATAAAATATAAACATAAAAAAAAGGGCTTAAGCCCTTTTTAAATTATCTCTTTTTACCTTTTTTAATTGGTTTAGCCTTAGAAACTACTTTTTTAGCAACTGATTTAGCTTTAGAAACTACTTTTTTAGCAACTGGTTTTGCTTTAGCTTTAACTTTAGTTTTTGGAGCTACTTTTGCAACAGCTTTCGGTGTTTTACTAATAACGTTAAGGGAATTTGTTACTCCAAAAAGTTCTTTAGATTTTTTATTGTAAGCTTGAGCAGCTTCTTCGGCTGTATTGAAAGAACCTAATGGAAGACCTTTACGATTTACATAAATATACGAATAATATTTACGTCCTTGCTTTACAACTCCACGATAGCCCGTACTGTTTTTAATTTTGCGTGTATTACGAACTAAATTAGAGAATGTACTCCATTCTAAATTTTCGATACGGCAATCTAAAGTGTTACCATTAATAAAACGTACAAACCAACGAATTTTATTGTTAGGTTTTTTAATTAATGTTTCACAAATATATTTGTGAAGATAAATGGTTTCATTTCTATATGCACCATCTTTTTGTTTCCAATTTTTTTGAAAAAAAGCGTATCCGCTTGTGTGTTCTCTTAAATTTTCAAAAAAATTGATAGTTTTCAGGTACTTATCCTGTTTCAATTTTTCAATTGTGTTTTCATCAAGAACAACTTTGTTGCCCGAGTTTTTTAAAATTACTTTTACTGCCATTGTTTTTTGTTTTTTAGTTAATACTTATTTATTTTTAAAAATTTTGCATAAATATATAACAAATATTAATAGTTTGTTATTTTTTTCTCAATAATTTAAATAATTCAATAACCAGCAGTATATAAACGTGTTATAATGTTTGTGATTGCTAAAATCGTGTTAATTGTTAATATTCATTACTTTAAATATTGTTAAAAAAAGCAGAAAAAGAGCATTTTAGTATAAATTTACGCGGTTTTAATGTATCCTCTCAAAAAGGCAGGGAAAATAGAACGCAGATAACACTGATAATTATTATAAAATATGATTTTATATCACTACTAACCGACTAAATTTTTAAAAACTTTTTAAAACATTGTATTAGCAAGCGGTTCCATAATATTTCGCTCCTACGGAGCTATTTTTGTGGAGATGCTGTTTGTTTATAAACATCACGTTCCTACGGAACTTAGAATAATTAACTCCGTAGGAGTGAGCTGTTTATAGTAATGATTCGGAAAGGAATATTTAGCTCCGTAGGAGCGACCTAAATTAGTCGGTTAGTAGTGATTTTATATATGAAAATCATACCAATTTGCGTCATCAGCGTTCCATTGTATTTGATTTTACCTTTGTCTTTTGAGTGGATACGTTATAAATGCTGAAATATCCTGAGCTTGACGAAGGACAGCTTGACGTCCCGCTTTAGGCGGGATTTAGAAGTCCCCTTAATAAGCAATAACTAAAAGTAAAATTGAACTAAAATTGAAAGTTTTTTTATAATCTATAAATTGCTGGTACAAATTTTATATTTTTGCAGATTGCCTCTTTAGCTCAGTTGGTAGAGCAGCTGTTTCGTAAACAGCAGGTCGTGGGTTCAAGTCCCATGAGAGGCTCAAGAAATGAAATAATTTCAATTTAAAAACTTTCTAAAAGTTGAATAAGACACGAGTTTAGCAAAATTCGGAAAGTTGCAATGTTTTTTTTATTTTTGCAGATATTAAAAGCGGGAGTAGCTCAGTTGGTAGAGCATCAGCTTCCCAAGCTGAGGGTCGCGGGTTCGAGTCCCGTTTCCCGCTCTTTTATAAATTAGTTTTTGCTTACGTTAAAGTGTCAGAAAGAAAACTACTTAAAAAAATTACATTTGCTAACAATTGTTAAATTGTTGTTGAATAATAATTTAACAATTCCCCCTTATTTAAAGAGCTTGTCCTGAGCTTGTCGAAGGAGGGTTAGGGGATTTGAACTAAATAACTGATGTTACGCAAGATTTTACTTAAAACCATCATAGTGTAAACTTTTTTTA
>JAVHRE010000500.1:0-1478 GCA_036171495.1 Bacteroidales bacterium | reverse complement strand
TTACCCCAATAACATTAGGCAATTCCCAAAAATAATTATTGTCATCGTTTGCATAACCGGGCGAAACCCAACTCCCAACTTTTTCAATTATAGTGTCACCTGCATTTACATAAAGTGATGATTCCGGTCCGCCTTCCAGATACATAACACTATACACATTAAGCGGTAAATGCAATAAAAAGTTGCTCATAGTATTTGCTGTGTATGGTGAACGACAAAAAACAAATAGCACATTTCCATTTTTATCAGTTCCAAGTACGCACATGCTACTCGAAATTGGTTTGCGCGGTTTCCATAAAACCTGTTTTTGGTTGCAATCTATCATTCTAATACACTGAAAAGCTGAATTGTAATTTAATAAATAATAGTCCCAATTCTCAATTTCCACATCAACAATATTCATTGCCGGAAAATCTTTTGATTTTGGGTTAAACATTGCAAATGCTCTAAAATTTCCACGTAATTTGCTGTTATTTATATGTGAATAATTTTTTAAAAAACCTGCTCCTGTATAATGGTCTGAAAGATTAAACATGCCTGCATTAATAACAGCAGCCAAATTAAAATCGTTGCTCCACTGTTCAACGGTTCGTCGTAAACTATCGTGTTCGGTAGCAGTTAATAATTCAAAAGAAAAATAATTGGGGTCAATTTTTAATATTGAAATTTTTGAGTCGCTGATTTTTGATTTTAAAGGTGCATCAAACTCTGTATAATACAACCCTCGTTCAATTTCGTTCCATAATATTTTTTTAGTATATTTTGGAACCCGATAGCTATCGGATTGTTTAATTTTATTATGCTTGGTATTACTTGCAATAACCCCAAATGTCAACAATATAAAAAACGCTGTTTTATAGTAGATTTTAAAATATTTCATATTTGCAAAGATATATGTTTCGAACTTTCACAAAATATTAATTCATAAAATAAATTTTACTATTTTTAACCCAAAAAATTAATTATATGTTCCCGTCAATTTCATTTTCAAATAACATTTTACCAGATATTTCGGTAGTTTTTATATTGCCCGATTATAAATTTTCTGTATCATCGAACTTATTAAAAACAGAATTAAAATTTTTAAACGACAATTTTAAAGAAAACAAAAAAGAAATAGATATTAATTCTTATTCACATTGGAATTATTTTAGAGTTTTTGACATCAAAAAAAAACAATGGCAAATAAAAGAAGATATTAGAAAATCGGCTTATGAAATAAATAACAAATTACAAGATAATAAAATTTTTTCAATTCAAATTGTGAATTTAACAGGTAACGAAGATTTTCAATTATCTTTTGTAGAGGGACTTTTATTAAGCAATTATAAGTTTGACAAATATATAACCGACAAAAAAAACAAAAAGGGAACGTTACAAAAAATTATTATTATTTCAGAGAAGCCAAATAAGAAAAAATGGGAACAACTTAAAAATCAGACTTTGGCAGTATATGAAAGTCGAAATTTAATTAACGA
>JAVHRE010000499.1:5331-7618 GCA_036171495.1 Bacteroidales bacterium | reverse complement strand
ATAACGAATATATCTCTTTAGAATTAACCAACACATACTTTTTTGCCCCAAAAATTAAATAGTAAATATTTTTACTTCTATTGTATTGGATTTGTATTTCATTTTGTTTTTTAATGTCAGTATATATATTCAGAGTGTCATTAAAATATGAGTAATTGCTTTTGTACTTTGTTGAATTAATAAACTTAACCGAAATAAAATCATTAGATAAAGAGTCATTTGCAAAGGCAAATCCGGTTTTATCAACTTCAATTATCGGAACTTTTATTATTTTATAAATTTTATCGGGAGTATTAATTGTTTTATTTACAAAACTGTCTTTATTATTTTCATTTGCAAGATTATTCTTTACTTGTGGTAAGATTACTGTATGTGTATCTGTTATGTTTTTTATAGAATCGTTATGAGAAATAAATTTCTCTTTATTATTGTTTTCTACAAGAACAATTCCTATTGTAACAAATAATAAAATAGTAGCTGCAATACTATATCTGATAATAAGTTTTTTGTTATTATTAACGGGTACAGTTTTCAGGTAATCTTTTAATTCATTTCTTGCATTAGTTTTAAAGCTGTTTATTACAGCTCTTTGTGCATCAACTTCTTTTCTCAATGACAAATCGTTATTTAGCTTTTCTTCAAATGCTGATAATTCATTACCTGTCATTTCATTATTAAGGTAACGGTCAATAATTTCTTCTATATTTGAGTTTAAATTCATACCTTGTTATATTGTTCTAAAATTTTATTTGCAATTTCTCTGGCATTTTTCATACATCTTTCTTTCGATGATTTAGCAACATTTGCACTAATAAAATTATTTTTCTGTGCAATTTGTTCCATTGTCATTTTATTGTAATAAAAATCTTTAATAATTTCCTTACACTTATTTCCAATTTGTTCTAATGCTTTGTTTAGCATATTATTGTATGGCATTTCTTCAGTTTCTTCTTCCAAAAGATTATCAGTTATAAATTCATTTGATTCATTTAATCTAACGGGAAGTTTATTTTTCTTTCTGAGTTCGTAAAGCCATTTATTTCGGCAAACAGAATAAATATATGTTTTTAAAGTAGTGTTAGATTGTAAAGAAAATTGAGCATTTACAATATTTTCATAAACAGTTAAAACACCTTCCTGATATAGGTCTTCTGCCTCATCATCCGAACCGCTATTCTGTATAATAAAATGCTTTACCATAGTAAAATAAGTTTTATATAAATAAGCCAACGCATTTCTATCGCCATTTTTAATTGCATTTATCATGCTTTTATCATTCAAATATAGGTTGCCTATTTTCATTTTAATAACAAGAATTTATAAAGGTCAACAAAAAAAATTAAAAATAAATATTTTTTTTTCTGTTGACCTCTTGTTTCATTTTGCAATAAAGATATGAAATCAAAAATATAAAAAAATGAAAACAATTGAAAATGAAACAAAAAAGTTCGAAAATGTTAACTACAGTTTAACTTTAACCGAACACTCCAAAACCAGAGCATCGCAAAGGGGAATTAACGAAGAAGTAATTCAATTAGCCCTTTGTTATGGTAAAGAAATCTTTAAACAAGGATTAGTTTTTATTGCTGTCCAAACAAAAGCATTACCAGAAACACTTAGTGCAAAACTCAGAAAAAAACTTAACAACTTAGTTTTGGTTCTTGCAGGCGATTCCGATAGTATTATTACATGTTATAAAAATGACCATGCAATAAAATACATAAACAGAAAAATTAAATTTTCAGCATAAAAATTATGAAAACTCTAAAAACTATAATTACAATATGCAGTATTCGTCATGCTGAATTTATTTCAGCATCTCCCCCTACTAAGCAGATTCCGAATCAAGTTCGGAATGACGTTAATAGTTTTTAGAGATAAAAAATATTATAAAATTATTAAATAATAAAAAATCAACACATGAAAACAATTAACACAATAATATTATTTTTAATATTAAACATTGCTTACGGGCAATTTAGTTATAATCCAAATAACAATGTAGAAAAGCTAAGTTTAAAAGCAGAAAAAAGAGTTTTTTTTAATACTAATTCTTTAAATAAAGGAGTAACTGCTTTTAACAGTAAAAACGATAAAATTGCAGAACAGAATTTTTTCTTTTCGCTCGGTAAACATGCTTTAAAAGCAGATGCATACAATAATATCGGAGTTTTAAAAGCATTATCGGGAATGCCATTTGCTTCGCTTTATTATTTCGAGAAAGCAAAGAAATTATCAAATGGAATATCTGATGAAGTTAATTACAACTATTTTATTTCTTTGGCTG
>JAVHRE010000499.1:0-5231 GCA_036171495.1 Bacteroidales bacterium | reverse complement strand
CCCGAAAATATAAATAATGTAATTGCATACATTAATTCAATTGCAAGTTCAGGTTCGGGAACAGGTTTAAAAACATCATACAATAAAATTAAAAACATATTAAATCCTGAAGCAATAGATTTATATGCAATTGGGAATGTGGAATTTGTTAAAGGTAAATTTAATAAAGCAGTAAGAACATATAAAAGAGCATCGTTTAAAGCTCCTGAACAATCAGCATATTTGGTTGGAGTTGCAAATGCTTATAATCAAATGGACGATTTTAAAAATGCCGGAAAATTTTACCAAAAAGCAATAGAAACTAATTCAAATGATATGTATGCACAAATGGGATTGGGAATAGCAGAATTTAAGCAGAAAAATTATTATTCGGCTGCAAATTGTTTTTCAAATGCAATGCCTTTATTAGTTCAGTTAAAAAATGGTTACAATACATTAATTGCTGCAGGTTATTCGTTTTACGCTGAAAACGATTATTTTAATGCTGATAATATTTTATCACATGCCATTGAAATTGACAGTACACAGGACATTGCTTATGGTTACAGAGCATTGGTTAAATACGATTCTGAGAATTTAGCCGGAGCATTGGATGATATTAATAAGGCGATAAAACTAAATCCATATAATCACGAATATTTAGAATTAAGAGGTGCAATTGAACAAAGAAATTATCAATTTAAAAATGCGAAAAAAGATTTTTCAAAAGCAGTATTTCTTTGTCCACAAAGCACTTTTGCTAAAAATGGTTTGGCACTTGCATTAAGTCAGCTTGGCAATGAAACCCGTTCATTAAAAATATTTAACAGAATTTTGAAAAAAACTCAAGAATCATATCTTTATAACAACCGTGCAATTGTAAGGGATAAAGTTGCCAAAACAATAAGAAAAAACGGAAATAAAATTTATGCAGATAGTTTAAATGTTCTTTCAATATCGGATATTGATATAGCTTATGAATTAGAAGCAAATGAATGGTATTTTATTAATCGTGGAAATTCTTTAGAAAATATTGGACAAGATTCGTTAGCTAAAATATATTATAACAAGTATTATGGTCCAGTTGCCAACAATAATATAGGCACACTCGAAGCACACAATGGAAATTATGCTAAATGTGCCGAATTAGTTAGATTAGCAATTAAACAAGACTCAAATTATATTGCACCAAAATATAACTTAGAAATTTTAAAAAATAAATACGGAATTTCTTCAATTTATGATGATAAAAAAATAGATGACAATTCATCAAACATATCGTCAGTACTCGGGATGAACGAAAATGAACTTTACACAACTTATTTTTATGATTTACCTGCAACTATTGAAGCACCGACAAAAGTTGATTTTATACCTGAGTTTTTATTTAAAGATATTCCATACAACGATTTTGTTTTAGACTACCAAATGCTAACAAATGATTTAGTAATTGAAAATAAAATAATTGATAACAACGTACACGTATCGGGTTACAAAATTGGAAAATCATTAGAAAAAATACAATCAAATATCAATTCAAAACTTATTAAAAAACATTGTTCATCTTATAATTAATAAATATTATGAAAAAAATTGCAATTATTTCAATCGGTAATGTGTTTGGTGCAGATTCTTCGCTCACTCAGAATGACAGTGAGGTGTGCTAGCATCTAGCCCCTTATCATACTGTACTCCTTTTTGTCATTCTGAACGGAGTTTACGGAGTGAAGAATCTTTTCTCAATTATTGTTTTTAAATTACAAAAATGAAATATAAAATATTTTTAATATTAGTTGCATTATGTTATATTAATTGTGTTATATCGCAAAACCAGAAATATTCAGGTTACACAGTAAGTATAAGCAGCAAAAATTTATTTTCTGATTCTGAATGGTTAAAACCTCAAAATTTAGATGTAAATTTTAAAATTAAAAAAAATAAAATAACAATTAAAAGCGATACAATTGTTACATTTATTTTAACGGATTATACTGAAACAGAATTTGACGGTCGCAAGACAGTTAAATGTTCAGCAAAAGATGATAGAGGAATATTGTGTAATGTTATGTTAGATCTTAATAATATTCCAATAATATATTTATTCGTGTTTTATTCTGATAACGCTTTTGCTTATGCATTATTTTCAACAAATAAAATAGCATCTCATAGTAATTAACATAATTAAGTGTAAATTAAAAAGAACATGAAACAAATAGAAAAACAAATTCTTTATAACAAATTTATTAATGATTTTGGAGCAAAGTTCGAAAAGGCATGTTTTATTATAAAATATCTTTCAACTTATCCTGAACTTACATCTAAAATATGTAATTTAAATCTGCTGAATATTGAAGATATTAAGGAATCACAATTTGAATGGGTTTCGCTTGTTAATCAGCTCGAGCATCCAATGGATAAAGAATTTTTTAAAACAATAAAATAATAACCCCAAAATGCTTATCAACCTTACCAATCACCCGCTTGAAAAATGGGACCAAGAACAAAAGAAAGAAGCCAAGAAAATATTCGGGCAAATTATAGATATGCCTTTTCCTGATATTGACCCTGCTGGCGATGAACAATATATTGAAAATCTTTCAAATGATTATCTACATAAAATTTTAGCTTGCAATCCACAGGCAGTTCATATACAAGGCGAATTTACATTTACATATCGAATATTAAATTTACTCAGAGAGCATAATATAAAATGTATTGCATCTACAACATCGCGAATTATGAGTGAAAATGAAGACGGAACGCGCACCTATAAATTTAAATTTGTGCGTTTTAGAGAATATTGTTAAAATTTTTCTTTTTTTCACTTTCTTTCTTAATTAAGGAAATAATTTCAATTATTGATACATTAAAAAACTTAATATCTGAAATTGAAAATCGTTCCAAAAATGAAATTATTATACGCATTGGAGCAAATAGCGGTTGGCGTTTTATTACTGCAGCATGGGTTCTAAAATTAGAAGAACAAATGAATGTTAACCAAGTTAATTCTTTACGAAGAACTATACAAAAAAAAGATTATTCCGACATGGAATTATGGCCTAAAACCCGCAAAATATCATCTGATGGCCAGTTATTTGGCTTTGTAAAAATCAGCATTAATGAGTAATTCCTTTTACGGAAGATAAATAATTCTATTTATTTCTTTTTTATAAGGAAATAATATAATATATTTGTCCCTATGGAAAAGAAAGAAATTATTAAAGAAAAAATCAGGCAATTTCAAAAAGATATGCCAATACATGTCTTTGGTCGTAATTGTCATTTACCTTTAAACAGCAATAAAATAATTACAACAATCGGAGTCAGGCGTAGTGGTAAAACGAGTATTTTGTATGATACAGTAAATCAATTGCTGAAACAGAAAGTTAGTCCCGAAAAAATCCTTTTTTTTAACTTTGATGATGAACGCATCCATTTAGACAGGCATGATTTGGATTTGGTTTTACAAGCATACAGAGAAATGTATCCTGACATAAAAATGGAAAATGTATTTATATTTTTTGACGAAATACAAATGTGTAACGATTGGGAGCAATTTGTTAGAAGGGTATATGACAGCGAAACAAAAAATATTTTTATATCAGGTTCAAATTCCAAACTTTTAGCAACAGATATAGCAACTTCTTTAAGAGGAAGGACTATGCCATTTGAAGTGTTCCCGTTATCGTTTCAGGAATTCTGTAATATTAAAAAAATTAATATAGACATCAATTATGCACCTTCTAAAGCAAAACTTATTTTTTCATTTAATGAATTTCTATATAAAGGAGGATTTCCTGAAATTGTACTATCTCCTAATTTAAACAACATAGAAATATTACAGGAATATTACTATGTTATGTTATATAAAGACCTTATCGAACGTTACCGCATTTCAAACATTCCGGCATTAAAATATTTTATACGCAGGGTGCTCGCAAATTTGTGTAAGCCAACATCAATTAACAAAATATATAACGAAATAAAATCGGCTGGTATAACAGTTAGCAAAAACTCACTCTATGAGTTTATAGAATATACAGAATCAATATTTATGTTTTTTAAGCTTCTGAGATTTGATAAATCTTTTGTAAAAGAAACCTTAACAGATAAAAAATATTACTTTATAGATAACGGGCTTTATTCGGCATTGCATGCAAATAACTCCGAAAACAAAGGGCAGTTATTTGAAAATAGTATTTTTTTATGGTTACGAACAAAAAAATATTTCCAAAGAGGATTACATTTTTATAAAGGAATAAAAGAATGCGATTTTATATTAATTGACCGCCAAAAACCCGAAGAAATAATACAAGTATGCTTTGATGTTTCCGAACCCGAAACACTAAAGCGTGAAATTGCAGGGCTTATGGAAGCATCTGATTACCTGAATTGTAATAATTTAAAAATAATTACCTTTAATTCTGAAGAAGAAATTAAAATTGATAAGAAAATAGTAAAAATTGTCCCGGCTTGGAAAGAAATGTTAAGCTAAAAATAAATAAAATGCAAAATATTTTTATAGTAACACTTGGCACGAGAGAAATTCAATTTAACAAAAACGAACTTAATGATTTTGAAATCTCTGAAAAAACAAAATTAAAACATAAGCATAGTGATGTTTGCATAAATATTATTAAAAATAATAATTTCGAAAATTATATTTTTCCTGCCTCACCCAGAAACGATGGTAAAATTATTTCAGATAATTTCGAATTATTTGAAAACATTATTCAATTTCCATTAATTGATAATTGTATAAAAAAAATTCAAACAGATTTAAAAACTAAATTTAATAAATTTATTATTGTTTTTACCGACCAAAAGCAACTAACTGACAACAATAAAAACAAACATAATGATACATTATTTTATAAAGAAATATTAAAAAAACATTATTCAAAAGAATATTATAATACAGAATTTTCTGAAATTTCTATTGAAAAAAATATTGTAAATATTGATATACAGTACAAACAATTTGCAAAAGATTTAAAAAATAATTTAAAGATTGGTGATAAAGATTTAAATAAAATATATCTTTTACCACAAGGCGGAATTGACCAAATTAACCATGCTTTAACTTTACAATTGTTACAACAATATAGAGATAATGTTGAAATATGGCAACAGCCAGAAGGCAAAGAAGCAATACATCTCGAATTTACAAATTTATTTTTAAAAGATTTATTAAAACAACAACTAATTGCGTTAATTAATAATCTTGATTATTCAGGTGCATACCAGTTATG
>JAVHRE010000498.1:0-7639 GCA_036171495.1 Bacteroidales bacterium | reverse complement strand
GTTAGAAGTTAAAACAATAGAAATACATAGAAATAAGTTGAAATAGATAGAAATATCTTGTTGTCATGTTGAGTGATTAGCGAAACATCTTTTCTTCAAACAATAAACGATGAACAATAAACAGCAAACAAAAATTATTGCGAAACAGTTAAAAAGTACTGTGGCTGTTGGTTCGTTGTTATTAATTTTCTTCCTTCTTAATATTAATTGTTTTTCACAAGACACTATTCCACCGTCTTTTAAAACCAATTCAAACGGCTTACAATTTTCTTTTAAAAAATCTTATGTAGAATTTTCAAAAGGTGAAATGATTTCAAATGTTTTGGCGATTTACAACAATAAAAACATCGAAATAAAATTTTATGCAGATATATCAATTCCAACAAAATGGAGTGCTTTAACCCAAAAAAACAAATTATATACATTAGCTTCTGGCGATAGTACTTTTATTCCCATCCACATTCTTCCGAAAATAAATTTAAGAGGCAGTTCAAGATTTTTATTTACTGTTTATTTGTATAACGAAAATGATGAACCTTATGGCTTTACTTTTTTTTATGGAGAAATTAAAAAAAATATTTCGTGGACACTTTCTGCTAATGAAAATAAAATATATTTGCTAAATGAGCAAACTACTGCACCATTTAATATTACGTTGGGGAATAGCGGTTCTGACGACCAGGATATTCATCTTACATTGTTTAACTTGTCAAAAAGTGTTTCACTGCTCGATTCTGCCGGACAATTTGAGGCAAAACTGCCAATTACATTAAACTTAAAATCGCAAAAAGATACTACGTTTTACTATACTTTTTCGAAACATGTAGAACCACGCAATTATCGGCTTGTTGATATAGAGGGATATAATCCTTATAGCTTAGGCGAAGAAAAAAAATATTCAATAACTGCAAATTCAACTTCGCCAAACCCAAGCGATTATAATAAATTTAGAGCAGGCGCAAAAATTGACTTTATTAAATTATCAGATTTGTGGACAGTTAATCAATATGGAAATGACGTAATTCCACTATTAGTTGATTTGAACGCATTTAATATTTTAGGTGCTCAACCAATGATGAACTTAACACTACAGGGACAAACTTTTTTACACGATTCCTCAACAATTGTATATAATTCACAATTAACATATTCCTCGAATTTTTTTACAACCAACCCGTATCAAAATGCTACATTATATTTAGGTTATTTTCATTCAAAATTTAATGTTCAGTATGGAAATATTACAGGCGGAGTTATGGGTACATACCAAAATGGACGGGGTATAAAAGCAGAATATTATATTAACAAGAACCAGCGTATCGGAGTCTTTTTTACAAATAGCCCAAGATTGTTTTCAAAAAATCCCGACTATACTACTTTTGGTTTAACCCACAATTATCAGAACTCTATTTTAAGAATTAACACCCAGTTTGGGCATAGCATTAGTAATGTTGAACGAAAATTTACAGATGTGTTAAATGTAAATGCTTCAACAAATTTTATAAAGAACCATACTTTTGGAGTTCGTGCAGGTGTAAGCCGAAATGTAAAACAAGACTCATTAATTGTTAAATATGGATGGATGGGTGGAGTTTACTACAACGGACAATACCTGCATCAAAAAATGAACAGCAATTTAAGTGCTATGTATATTTCGCCGACTTTTGGAATTTATAGCTATGAGCAACTTACAGTTAATGCCGGAAACCAATATCACCTGAACGAAAAGTGGAATATATATTTGAATAATAATTTATACAGATATCTTGAACTTTCATCAACTTCTTTTAAGTCCAACTTTCAACTAAATAATCAGTTGAACTTTAATCGCGTTAACTCAAAAGCAGGAAATTATACGCCGTTTGCTTTTTATGATTTCTCGCGGATTCAGGATTTCAGGGTTCAGTCCCGCGGTTTGGGTTTAAATTTAGGAAAATATAATTTAAGCGAAAACTATCGCTACTTTATTAATATTATTTCGGGCTACAACAGAGCAATGGATACTATAAGTAAAGATTACTTTTTTTTACAATTTGCAGGATTTGTGCAAATCAGAACTGTTTCGTTTTCTGCCCGATACCAGCTTGGTAACAGAGGTATAAGTAAAACTTATTTTCTATACAACAGCGATAAAAATCCACAAAGCATTACACTTTCGCTTCGCCATCAATATGTTTTTCCGCGCCCGGCATTTGTAATGCAAAATGCTGTAAGCTACTCTTATTCCACTCTTTCCGGTAAAAGCATCAATTTTAATCCCGAATTTTATTGTTTTACAAAAGGAGGATGGCGTTTCAGAATTTTTGCTGATATAAACTTCTCGTTAAGTGCTAATTCCGAAATCAGGGAAACATATTATATGCTTAGTGGAAATGGGGAAATAGCTCAACCACAATGGAATAAAGGGTTTTATCTGGGCGTTGGCATCAGAAAAGAGTTCGGTATTCCTATTCCCAAAACAAAAAATAAATATTGCACAATAACTTTTGTAGCTTTTTATGATATTAACGGCAATGGTAAACGCGACCATAACGAAGATTTGCTTGAGAACGTTGTTATTAGAACAGATGCTTGGGAAATTATTACAAATAAAGATGGTGAGGCAACTTTAAAGAATGTTCCAATAGGTCAGCATCTCTTTAATGTGTTCTCTATTCCCGATTTAAAAGGGTGGTTTCCGCATATAAATGATACTATTACGTTTACAAAATCCGAAAAATATTATATTCCATTTGCTCGTGGAGTTAAAGTTACAGGTAAAGTTTTTCTTGATAAAGATAAATTAGGTGCCGATGCCGACAAACAAATGGACTTATCGAGAATAAAAATATCTGCAATTAATGGTAGAACTTTTACTACATTAACAAAATTTGATGGAACATTTGAATTTTACATACCAACTGGCAACTATACTCTTACAATGGACGAAAAGATTTTAGGTGAACGTTACCAACTTTTACAAAATAATTTTGAACTTAAAATTGACGATAAATTCGACAATTTATTTGTTCCATTTTATATTATCGAAAAACGCCGTAAACTTAAAGTTACCAAGTTTAATAATAATGGAGAGCCTACTGGTCAAAATGTTATAACACAACCACCTGCCCCTATAGTAAACGTTAATCCTCCATCAATACAGCCCAATAATAAAACAAATAAAGACACATTATCTTTGGCTGATAAATTTAAACAAGTCGAGAAAAAAATCAGAACATTTGCTTCAGAATACGAACCTACGGACGAAAACAAAAAATATCTTTCAAAGATTATTGATGATTTTTTCGATAACAACATACCGGCACAAATGCAATCACAAATAGATTCATTAATTAAAAATTTATTTTACAATAAACAAAACGAAACTAACGAAACAATTGACACTAACAAAACAAATAAACCTAAAGAAGAGTACAATTATAACAATATGAACGACCTTAATGGGCTCGATTCCTTAATAAATGTTCTTTTATCAAAAACCGGAACTCTTAAAAAAGATGAGATTGAGAAAATTGAAATGGGTAAAATACAACATGTTGATTTTGCAAGTTTAGGAAATACTCTTGTTTATACTGTGCAGGTTGGTGCTTATAAGAGTGGCGAAATCCCCGATAACATATTAGCTATATATCTGACTGCCGGAGATGTTAAATCAGTTAAAGATTCGGAAGGAATTACGAAATATTTTATTGGAAATTACCCCAATTTTGAAGAAGCAAAAAAAGCACAAAAACAAATATCCCAAAAAGATTTAAAAGATGCTTTTGTTGTTGGCTTTTATAAAGGTAAAGTAATTACTGCAAAAGAAGCACAATTTATTGAAAATTAATGACAAGAACTTTTGTAACAATGTTCAAATAATTGTGGCGGGCGTTAAAAAGATTGTGAGTAATTTAATAATCGCTAGCAAACGTAATTTTTAAGTAGTTTTCTTTCTAACACTATTTAATCAACCGCCTTTTCTTTATCTGCAATTTCTTCAACAACTTTTTTCTGGGCTTCAATTTCCTTCTCTTTATCGGATTGGATAGATATATTTTTTTCTATACTTTTTTCGGCATCAGTAATTTTCGATTTATAATCTTCAATTTGTTTTTCTAAACGTTCTTTATCTTTTATTAAGCCGTCATTTTCTTTTGTAATTGCATCTAAAATTTTTTGAGCAGCTTTATGTTTTTCTTTTATTGCATCAACCGAAGTTTGAACCGCAAAATCTTTTAATATTTTTTCCATTATTTTATATTTCGAAGCATGTTCCGATGATGATAAATAAGTTCCTCCTAAATCCACTCCAACAACAATTTCGAATTCATCATCGCTGATTTTCCTGACAAATGCGTATAAATCGCATGTGTTTGGCGACAAATCTTTTATTGTTGCATCGTCGGCAAAAATTTCTTTTTTCATATTTACTTTTGCTCCATAATCCTTCATAAGTCTTTTCCAGGCTTTTTCAATATCGTCCTGATTAGATTCGTAAATTATAGCAACCAAAGCATTGTTGGTACCATTTCCAATTTTTTCTTTGTTTTCGTGAACTTTAATTTTTCGTTGCGCAAATGTTGTTATTGATAAAATAACAAATAACATTGTAAATAAAATTTTCATAACTCTAATTTGATTCGTTTGTAAATTGTTTAACTGCTCCACCGGTTAAAATAAACTTCATTGCAACCGACGAAGGGATATTTAATTTTTTAACACTTTCGGCTGGTACAATAAAAAGTTCGCCAGAAAAAGCGTAAGAATGAGGAAAATAAACAGCAACTTTTTTCCCTTCTACTCCTATATCTGTCAAATCGTTTTGGGTTATAAATCCAATTTTTTCGAGGTCGCTTATATTATTAACTTTTACTAAAACGGGAGTATTAAATTTTTTTTCTTTGCCTATAAGTGCCGAAAAAAAATCTTTAAGTGGTATGTATAAGTCTTTAATTACAGGTAGTTTAACAATAAATTTATTTAGCATTACCATTAGAGGTTGTGATATAACTCTGCTGCCAATAAATCCTAAAATTGTAACGGCAACAATTGTTATTATTAAAACTAATCCGGGGATATGCGGATTATAAAATTTTACAAATAAATTGTCAACAAACATGAAAATCTGGTACAAAACGTATAGTGTAATACCAATTGGAGCAATGTAAAATAGTCCTTGAATAAAGTAGTATAGAATTTTTTTCATTTTATAACAAATTAAATTCTTTTTTAACTTTAAATGTAAGCCCTTGTTTTACAATTTCATAAGAGTGGTCAATTAATTCAAAAACAAGCTTATTCTGAAGTTTACCGTTTAAAAATAAAGTATTCCAATGATTTTTATTCATGTGGTAACCTGGCGTTATGTCTGAATATTGTTCGCGTAATTCTAAAGCTTTATCGGGATTACATTTTAAATTTAGTCCAAAGTTTCCATTTAAACTCAAAAGTGCAAAAATTTTTCCTCCAACTTTAAAAACAAGCGTATCGTTATCGAAAGGTAAGTTTTCGGTTACTGCTTGTTTTTTTAAGCAGTATTCACGGATGTTTTCAATGTCAACCAAAAGCAAAAAATTAGTTATATCGTAATTTACGCCCAATTTTAAGCTTGGCATTACGTTTAATTCCATTTAATTTACACAAACGAAAAATTGAGACACCATTTCTTTTAGCAATTTTACCAAGTGAATCACCGTTTTTAATTGTATAGTATCTTGTTTTTTGAACATCATTCAAATAATCGAATAAACAATGGTCAACAACAAGCGTATCTTTTAAAAGCGAAAAGTTATTGAAATTTATTATTCCATTGGGATTTATGGGACCGCCCAAATATCTGAGTTCAAAATGTAAATGAGGTCCTGTAGAATGCCCTGTGCTTCCACCTAATCCAATATATTCGCCCGATTTAACTTCCTGATTAGTTTTTACTAATGCTTTAGAAAGATGTGCATACAGAGTTTCTAATCCATTGTTATCTCTTATAACAATTACATTGCCATAAGATTTGCTTTTTCTAACAACACGTACCATGCCGTCAAATGCAGTAACAATAGTATCGCCTTTTTTTAACCCTAAATCAATTCCATAATGATGTTTCCATTTACGCCAGCCAAAATTTGAGTTAACAGGTCCTTTAATTGGTATAGTGAAAACTGAATTACTGTCAACAAGTTTAAGGATTCGTGTTTCGGTAAACTTATTCATTTTCGATTGATAAGGATGAACATCTAAGGTGTCCCAAAAAAAATATTGATTGTAAGCAGGAACATCATAATTATTGTCTTTTGTAATTTTAAAATATTCGTTGGTTGCATTTGAAATATCAACCTGAACAGGTTCTAATTCGTCGTCATCTTCCGGTCCAATTGCAGTTGTGTCGGGTTTTTCTTTATTTATTGCTTGCTGATTTTGAGAAAACACATAAGTAACATTAATTACAAATGCTAAAATAAATATTGTGTTAAATAACTTCAAATGCTTGTTTTTTATAATTCTTAAAGTACAAAAATAACCGTTTGAACAAGACTGCCAAATTTATTTGATTAATATATGCAAATTAATGATATATTAATTCTTTGCTTTTTTTAATGATGAGAATATTAGAACTATACCTAAAATAATAATCGGAATACTTAACCATTGTCCCATGTTTAATGGTAAAGTTCTTTCAAAATCAACTTGCACATCTTTAAAAAACTCAACAATAAAGCGGAACCCGAAAACTAAAACCATAAACAAACCCGTCATAAAAAACGGTTTGCTTCCTGCATTTTTCTTAAAGTAAAGCCAGCATAACAAACTAAATATTAAAAAATATGCAATTGCTTCGTATATTTGTGTTGGGTGGCGAGGTATGTTACCAAATTGATTATAATATAGTTGCAAGTTTTTTGAAAGGGTTGCATAAACCTCTTGTGTTACAGGTACTTGTTTGAAAACAAATGCCCAAGGTACAGTAGTTGGCGAGCCAATAATTTCGGAATTCATTAAATTGCCTGAACGAATAAAAAAGCCAGAAAGTGCAACTACTATTACAATGCGGTCAACAATCCACGAATAAGGTAACTTTTCTTTTCGGGCAAAAAACCAAAGCGATAACAATATTCCAATTGCTGCACCATGACTTGCCAGTCCGCCTTGCCGCAAATTTAAAATATCTAAAGGGTGTGCTAAATAATAACCGGGTTCGTAAAACAAACAATGTCCTAAACGAGCACCAACAACAACTCCAATTAACATGTATATTGTTAAATGGTCGAGTACTTTTGCAGGAATGCTTTCTAATTTGAATATTTTCTGAAAAAGTAAGTACCCGAAAAAGAAAGCACTTGCAAACAATAATCCGTACCAGCGAACTGCAAAACCAAAAATATTAAGCATTTCGGGATTCGCATCCCAAGTAATATATAAAGGTGTCATTTTTATTAATTTTAATTCAAAGGTAATCGTTTTTTAATTTATTCCTTAAATACGCATACCTTCACAAAATATTTTCATTAATAAGTAAATATGGAGGTTCTAATAATTTAAAAAAATAATTTAAGAACAAAGCCTGCCCCGCATTACAGCGGGGGAACACCGATAGTTCGGCTTCGCTCACCACAAGTTTTAGATTGCAAACAGTGGCACGGTTTTAAACCGTGCCACTGTTTGC
>JAVHRE010000497.1:0-7646 GCA_036171495.1 Bacteroidales bacterium | reverse complement strand
TCTTCCATCCATTTATTGGCATCGTTTGGTGTCATTTTCCAACCCGAATTGCAATTTGAAACAATTTCAACAAAAGATACACCTTTGTTAAGTTTTTGGTATTCAAAAGCATTCCTAATTGCTTTTTTTGCTTTTCTTACTGCGTTTGGAGTATGAACAGCTTGACGTGTTACATAATAAGTTCCGGGAAGTAATGCGAGTAATTCGGTTATTTTTAAAGGATTACCCATTATTTTTACATCGCGACCAAAAGGAGAAGTCGAAGTTTTCATTCCCAGTAAAGTGGTTGGAGCCATTTGCCCACCTGTCATTCCATAAATGCCATTATTAATAAAAATCATGGTTATGTTCTCTCCTCTATTACAGGCATGAATGGTTTCGGCTGTACCAATTGCAGCAAGGTCGCCATCGCCCTGATATGTAAATACAAATTTATTAGGCATCAATCTTTTTGTAGCTGTAGCAAGAGCAGGTGCTCTGCCGTGTGCAGCTTGCTGCATATCAATATCCATAAATTCATAAGCAAGTACAGAACAACCTACAGGGGCAATTCCAATTGTGTCGCTTACTATTCCCATTTCTTCAATTACTTCAAGAATTAGACGATGGGTAGTGCCGTGTCCGCATCCTGGACAATACGAAAGGGGTTTTTCTGTAAAAAGACTTGTTTTTTTATAAACAAGATTTTCTGGTTTTATTATTTCGTTGATTTCCATATTATATGCCTCCTAAAAATTTTGATTTGAATTCATTAAAAATTTCCATTGGAGTATGAATAACTCCGCCACATCTTCCAAAATGATAAACAGGTATTTTGCATTCAACTGCAAGTTTGACATCTTCAACCATTTGACCAGTGCTAAGCTCAACGGCTAATGCTCCTTTAAGATGTTTGCTTACTTCAAACAATTCTTTTGTAGGGAATGGGAATAATGTTATAGGTCTAAATAATCCAAGTTTAATACCTTGACTACGAGCAATATCAACAGTTTTTTGAGCTATACGTGCACTTGAACCATAAGCAACAATAACATATTCTGCATCATCGCATTTTATTTTTTCATACAGAACATCTTCTTTCTGCATTCTGTCGTATTTCGCTTTTATCTTTAATACGTGTTTTTCTTGTACATAAGGGTCGAGGTACAGAGATGTAATAATATTTCGTTGACGATTCGGTTTTTTACCAACTGTTGCCCATGGGCATTGTTTTTCAATTTCTTCGGGAGTTCGGCGAGGTGTTTGTTCAGTTATTTCAACTTTTTCCATCATTTGACCAATAGCACCATCGCTTAAAATCATAGAAGGATTTAAATATTTGAAAGCTTTGTCGAATGCAATTTTTACAAAATCATACATTTCCTGAACTGATGAAGGAGCAAGAACGTACATTCTGTAATCGCCATGACCGCCACCTTTTGTAGCTTGAAAATAGTCGCCTTGCGATGGTTGAATATCACCTAAACCCGGTCCGCCTCTAACAACGTTTACGATAAGTGCAGGTAACTCGCCACCAGCCAGATATGAAATTCCTTCTTGCTTTAAGCTAATACCTGGGCTTGATGAAGAAGTCATTACCATTCTGCCACACGATGCACCACCATAAACCATGTTAATTGCTGCAACTTCGCTTTCGGCTTGTAATACAACCATTCCTGTAGTTTCATAAGGTTTATGTGCCATTAAATACTCTAAAATTTCAGATTGAGGAGTTATTGGGTAACCAAAGTAACCATCAGTACCTGCTTTTATAGCAGCTTCGGCAATTGCTTCGTTGCCTTTCATTAATTTTAATTCGCCCATATAATAAAAATTGATTATTGTTCAAAAATGTTTATTGTTCTATTTATTTCTATTTGTTCACTGTTTATTGTTCAAAAATGTTTGTTGTTCTATGTTCTACGTTAATTGTTTGCAAAAATACTGATAAATGTTTGTGTAACATAAAACAATGAACATAGAACTTTTTTAAACTTTTTAATTTAACTTTCAACTTTTACACGATAAACAGTAATGACTCCATCTGGACAAACAATAGCACAATTAATACAACCTGTACAAGCATCGTGTATTGCAGGGAATGCATACTGATATCCCTTTCCATTAACTTCTTTCGCTATTTGTATAACATCCTGAGGGCATGCAGGTATGCAAACGCTGCATCCTTTGCATCTTTCAATGTCAATTACAATTGCTCCTTTTACTTTTGCCATATTGTTATAGAATATTATTATTAAATTTTTTCAAAATTAATATTTTGCTTTAAGAATTAAATATGTTAAATGACAGTATTTGAAAAATAATTGTAATTTAGAATGATTTTAAATTATTTTCAATGATTGCAAACAGTGGCACGGTTTTAAACCGTGCCACTGTTTGCAAGCTACAAGATGGGTTGAACTTCGTTAAAAAGAGCCAACGCCGTTCAAATTAATTTTCAAAAGTAAATACCTTTTACTCCCAAATGCTTTTTTTCTAATACTATTGCCGGAAAAGGAATTTTTAAAAAACTAATTGTTTTAAAAATAGTTTTTAAAATTTTACTCTTTGTTTTTATTCTACTCAAATCGGCATCAAGAGAAAAATAATATTGACGATAGCGAACCGGCAAAGGAGGTTTAATATTAATAACACCTTCGAAATTGTTTTTACCTCCCAGCATAGCTTCGCCACTATAACCGAGTGCAAAATTTAACCAAACCGGAATCTTTTTTACTCCCGTAACGTCTTGTAAATTACACGACAGCCAATATGTTTGACCGTTATAATCTTTTAGAATACTTTCAAAATTGTTACTGCCAAGTGCATCGGGACGGTATTTTGTCCATTCGGTAGGGTGATACGAAAATTTAAAACGACAAATCTGCTTTTTAAATGCCAATTCCTGACTGGCATATAATAAACTACCTCCAAAATTTGCTGTAACATCAGTCAGCGATGCTCCCCATTTTGATGAATATCCATCAAATATTTCAATGCTTGACATTGTTAAAAATGCTAATCCACTTCCAATAATTACAGATTTATTATGGTTTAATTTACTCCATTCAAAACCATTTGTTAAAATACTGCTGAGGTAATACGATGAAAACGAATGCCCAAACTTGTCCATTTGCAACCATTCCTTACTATCATCAAAAAAATGAAATGAGCTATGCGAATAATTTTTATACCAAAGCTGGTTTAACGATAACATTGTGCCAGTATAAGTAGCAGCGGAAATTCCTGAAAATAAATAAAGTTTCTTTTTATTTAAAAGTGTGTCGTTTTGAGTAAAACAGTTGAAAGTTATAAAGTAGAAAGTTATAAAGTAAAAAATAAAAACTTTATGAACTTTACACTTGTGATTAGCGAAGTTTTTTGTTGTCATTAATTTACTATAAGGTTATTTTTTATAGCCTTAAATCCTAAATCGCAAATCGTAAATCGAAAATTTATTTTTTTGGTTTATCGTCTCTAATAACAACACCAAAAATAAATAAAACTACTACCGATGCAACAAAAATTACAAATAGCGATAATAATATTTTTCTTATAGCGTCTTGAACTTCAATTACATCCCATATAGCTAAGAGTCCAAGAACTGTAAATGCAATTACCATTGCAACAAGCGAATACGAAGCAATTTTTTTTAACATAGTATTAATTTTTAAGTTTATAAAATTTTAAATGTAAAAGTAATTCTTCTAATTGATTAAATAAAAATACTTCATTATTATCAAATAATTTCCATATATGAGAATTGTTATTTTCTTCAATTATAACGTTTAAGGTTGTTGTTTTGTTACCCGAAATTTCAAAACCAATTCTTTTAAGGGCATTATTTGTGAGGATTTGTAACTCTGTATTGCCTTCAAGTCCTATTAAAACATAATTTTTATTAATAAAATTCAAATTACCTGAATTTTTGTCTATTTGTAAATAATCTGAATTAAATTCTAAAGCTAAATCTCCATCAAAAATAATTTGTTCGGGGATTTTATTAATTAAACTTGATGGTGTTAACAGCCATATTTTATCGGCAATGTGAATAGCAGTATTAATATCGTGAGTTGAAAAAATTATTGTTTTATTAAATTTAAGAGTAAGAGTTTTTAAAAGGTTAAAAATTTCGAATTTATTTTTAATGTCTAAAAATGCTGTAGGTTCATCAAGTAAAATAACATTTGTGTTTTGTGCAAGTGTGCGTGCAATAACTGCACGCTGTCTTTCGCCATCACTTAAACGATTAAACAATTCATTTTTTTTATGAATGATACCTGTTTCAGCTAAAGCCATATTTACAATTTCGTCGTCATTGTTTTTTATTTTACCGAAAAAATTAGAGTAGGGGTATCTTCCAAGCATAACAAATTCATATACTGAAGTGTATGCAACCTTTAATAGTTCGGTTGTTGCAATTGACAAAACTTTTGCAAAATCTAATTTGTTAGAAGCATTTGGAGAATAACCACAAATTTCAATTTTGCCGCTTTTATATTTATGAAGTCCGGCAAGAGTTTTTAATAAAGTAGTTTTGCCATTTCCATTAGAACCAATTAATGCAATTAGTTCTCCTGTTTTAGCGGAAATATTTATTGGAAAAGATGGTATTGCTTTAAACTTACCATCATTGTAATAGCCTGTAATTAGTTCTTTTGCAGATATAATATTTCCTATATTATTTTTCATATCCACATTTTTTTGCCTTTTAAAACAATCCACAAAACAATTGGAACTCCAAGTAATGAAGTTGTAGTATTAATTGGTAAAACAAATCCGGTAAAAGGTAATTGTGTTAAAATATCTGCAATTAAAAGCATTGTAATTCCGGTAATTGCACTAAAAGGAATTAAAAATCTGTGGTCAGAAGTTTTAGAAATCATTCGTGCAATGTGAGGTGCTGCAATGCCAATAAAAGCAAGTGGTCCGCAAAATGCTGTAACGCTTCCGGCAAGTAATGTTGCAGAAATAAATAATAAGTTTCGAATCCTGAAAATATTAACACCCGAAGATTTTGCATTTTCGTCACCTAACAGCCACAAATTAAGCGGGTAAGATATTAATATTGCAATAAATAAACCAATGAATATTGCAATTGACAAATATTCTAATTGCTGCCAGGTAGTATTACTAAGACTTCCCATTGTCCATATAACAAATAACTTAAGTGATTGTTCTGAACTTACAAATTGAAATAAATTTATAAATGCACTTGCAGCGGAACCCAATAACATACCAGCAACTAATAAAGTCATAACATCTTTAATTTTAAAAGATATGGCAAAAATTAAAAACATAAAAACTCCAGAGCCGATACATGCTGCTAAAATTGTTCCTCCGTTACCAAGAACTTCAATAAAATTTAAGCCAAAAGCCGAAAATCCCATAACAGATAAAGCAACACCTAAACCTGCACCCGAGCTTATTCCAAGCACATAAGGACCTGCGAGTGGATTGCGGAAAAGTGTTTGCATAAGTAATCCGCTAATTGATAAAGCTATACCCGATAAAATTGCCGTTAGAATTCTTGGAATTCTGATATCATAAAAAACTGTGTTTAAACTATTGTTTTCGGAATGATTTAAAATAAGTTTTACAGCTTCATTAAGAGTTATTTTTACCGAACCATTTAATAAGTCTATTATTGATAAAAGCACAACAATAACAATTGATATTAATATAATAAATGATTTATTGTATTTTGTTATTGTAGTCATTACCTTTTACTCAAGTTTTTTAAAATAAAATGTATGATAATTTGGAAATGACTGAGGATGAATAATTTTTATTACATCTTTTAACACAATTTGAGGATTTACAATTCCCGATTCCCAATAATCGTTTCCTTCAAAAGAATTACTTTTTGCATTGTTATTGTAAACATTTTTTAATTTATATGCTTTAAAAAGTGATAAACGTGAATCGGTTAAATATATGCCGTTTAATGAGTTTGCAGAGCCGGGATTTAACCAAAAATCAGCGTTGATGGCTTTGTTTAATACAATTTCTAAGTTTAACGGAAAACTTTGTGTAGATGTGTCTGAATTCCAAATATAATTAGCACCGGCATCTTTAAACAAATAGGCGAGATTACTTCTTCCGCCAGCTATGAACCATGAATCTTTCCAGGGCAAACCGGCAAATACAGTTGGTTTATCGTTAAATGTTTGAGCAACCATTTTTGTTTTATTATATTCAATGTCAATTAAATTGAAAATTGAATCGGACTTTTGATATTGATTAAAAATCGCACCAAAAAATTTGAGCCATTCTGCTTTTGCTAAAGGAGTTTCTTCGAGATATTCTGCAACAAAAATTACATGCAATCCAAGCTCTTCGAGTTTAGTGATATAGCCAACATTTTTACTTTCAACGTTATAGGCAAGAATTAAGTCGGGTTTTAAAGAAAGAATTAATTCGTAATTAAGATTTTGTTCGTAACCAACATCAACAATTTTCCCATTTTTAATTAGTTTATTAGTTAAACTGTCATTGACAAATTGAATTCCCGAAACCCCTACAATTTTATTTTGCAAATTCAATTTAGCAAGAAAACCAATGTGCGATGTTGACAAACATATAATTCTATTAATGGGTAATTTAATACAGTTTTTATTAATATTCAAATTACTATTTAAAGTGTAAGTAAATTTTTCGTTATTTGCAAATTGCCATGGGTTAATAACTTTAATTTTATAACCTGAATCTAACTTATAAAGTTCAATATGTTTGGCATATTTAAGTTCAATTTTCGTTTCTCTAAAAGCATTTGAACTTTGATTATTGGAATCAACTTTATTTTGACAGGCAATTAAATTTATTATAATTAAGAAATTTAATATTCGCCACAACAATTTAAAAAGCATAGCGAAAATTATTTCTTGGTATCTGTATAAAAACTTATTTTTGAAATGGATTGACCATTTTTAAAGTAAAAAACATCGCCCCAACTATGTGTAACCTCTCTGTATTCGCTTGCAATGCCACCATGATTTACAATTATTCTTTTCACTTTTTTACTTGCATCTTCATAGTGTTCTTCAGTTACCCCTTCGGGATATTTACTTGCTAATTCCGATAAGAATTTTTCAACTACTACTTTATTTGTGTAATCTATCTCTTCAAGTTTTTTGTTGCTGTTTTTAGCAGCTTCAAGTTGTTTTTGTTTTTCTGCTTCTAACCGTTGTTGTTCGGTTAGGTTTTGTTCTTTTAGTAAGTTCTGACTTTCAAATATTTTCTGCTTTGGATAGTTTTCGTCGGGCTTTATTGTTGATGCTGACTTATAACCTGCAATTGCTGATGAATAATCTTTTTTATCGAAAAAATTATCGGCTTTAGTAATTGCATCTTGATAATTCTTATCTTTTAACTTTTGTCCTTCATCTTTCTTTTTATTTTGAACAAGTAAATTATCAATTTCAGTAATTTTACCTTTTGGGTAAGCTTCATTTGGTTTAAGATTTAACCCTTTTTGATAATTAGTTTTAGCAGATTCATAACTTTTTGTTGCAAAATCCTGGTCTGCTTTAGCTATAAGAAGTTTATAGGATTCTTCTTTTGCCTTTATAGCGGCATCGGCATCAGCTTTATCTTTTGCAGCTTTAGCAACAGCATCAGATTTGGCTTTGGCATCGGCTTCTAATTTAGCTTTTGCATCAGCATCA
>JAVHRE010000496.1:2183-7665 GCA_036171495.1 Bacteroidales bacterium | reverse complement strand
AAAAACTGGGGGAACTTTTTTTTGAAAAATTCGAATTTTTAACAGCTTACCCCTATCCCTCCTTCGACAAGCTCAAGACAAGCTCTTTAAATAAGGGGGAATTGTCAATTCGTAATAGTTCCTTCTAACTTCACTATTCTAAATTAATACTTAGACCTAATCCGCGTAACTCATGAATAAGCACATTAAGCGATTCTGGAATTCCTGGTATAGGCATAGGTTCACCTTTAACAATGGCTTCATAAGCCTTGGCGCGACCGACAACATCATCAGATTTAATAGTTAATATTTCCTGCAAAACATTAGAGGCTCCAAATGCTTCAAGTGCCCAGACTTCCATTTCACCAAAACGTTGACCTCCAAACTGTGCTTTACCACCAAGAGGTTGTTGTGTAATAAGTGAATATGGTCCAATTGACCTTGCGTGCATTTTGTCGTCAACCATGTGGCTAAGTTTAATCATATAAATAACCCCAACAGTTGCAGGTTGGTCGAATTTTTCGCCAGTTCCGCCGTCGTATAAATAAATTCTGCCATATCTTGGTAAGCCGGCTTTATCGGTGTATTCATTAATTTGGTCGAGCGAAGCACCATCGAAAATTGGTGTTGCAAAAGTAACGCCTAATTCTTTTCCTGCCCATCCAAGTACAGTTTCGTAAATTTGCCCAAGATTCATACGCGATGGAACACCGAGTGGGTTTAATACAATATCAACAGTGGTTCCGTCTTCGAGGAAAGGCATATCTTCTTCACGCACTATTTTTGAAACAATACCTTTATTGCCATGACGACCTGCCATTTTATCGCCAACTTTAACTGTTCTTTTTTGGGCTACATAAACTTTTGCAAGTTTAACTATTCCGGCAGGTAACTCATCGCCAATAGTAAGATTAAATTTTTTGCGTTTTACTTCAGCTTCAATTTCCTTGAATTTAATGGTGTAATTATTAAGTAAT
Organism: Bacteroidales bacterium; assembly: GCA_036171495.1. Classification (GTDB taxonomy): domain Bacteria; phylum Bacteroidota; class Bacteroidia; order Bacteroidales; family GWA2-32-17; genus GWA2-32-17. Next base: position 6,709 of record JAVHRE010000496.1, on the reverse strand, counting down.
TCTCTAATTATTTCATTCTTTACTTTATCTGTAGTCCATCTGTTGGGATTAACATTGATAAAATCAATTGTTTGAAGTAATTTTAAAGTAAATTTATCACCTTTAGCAATTAAATTGGCACTATAGTAATCTTTAACACCTTGCGATGTTTTACCATTTGTAATAGTAAATAATTTTTCAATTAAATGTTGTTTTAATTCAGCAAATTTTTTATTTGCTTCGTCATCAATTTTATCGAGCAGGTTTTTTTCAGTTACTTTAACTTTTCTTTCTTTAACTTGTCGGGAGAAAAGCTTTTTATCAACAATTACTCCGCGCATTGAAGGAGGTACTTTTAATGATGCGTCTTTTACATCACCAGCTTTATCACCAAAAATTGCTCGTAAAAGTTTTTCTTCGGGTGACGGGTCGGATTCACCTTTTGGGGTAATTTTACCAATTAATATATCGCCAGGTTGAACATAAGCCCCAACACGGATTAATCCATTTTCATCAAGATTTCGTGTTGCCTCTTCGCTAACATTAGGGATATCAGATGTTAACTCTTCAACTCCACGTTTTGTGTCACGAACTTCTAAAACAAATTCGTCAATATGAATTGAAGTAAAAGCATCTTCTCTAACGAGTTTTTCGTTAATAACAATTGCATCTTCAAAGTTATACCCTTTCCATGGCATAAATGCAACTTTTAAATTTCTTCCAAGTGCAAGTTCGCCACCTTTTGTTGCATAACCTTCAGTTAATACTTGTCCTTTTAAAACTTTTTGTCCTTTTTTAACAATTGGTCGTAAAATTATTGTTGTGCTTTGATTTGTTTTTCTAAACTTTAAAATATTGTATTTAACAATGTCATCGTCAAAACTAACAAAGCGTTCTTCGTCTGTTCTTTTATATCTAACAACAATTTCTCTGCCATCAACATATTCAACTACTCCATCGGCTACTGCTACTAACATTGCTCGTGAGTCAATTGCAACTTTTTCTTCAAGACCTGTACCCACAATAGGAGCTTCTGGCTGAAGTAATGGAACAGATTGACGCATCATGTTTGAGCCCATAAGTGCTCTGTTTGCATCGTCGTGTTCGAGGAATGGTATTAGGCTTGCTGCAATTGATGCAATTTGATTTGGAGCGACATCCATTAACTGAATTTTTTCATTTTCAATTACTGGGAAATCTCCACGAAAACGTGCTTTTACTTTAGTGTCAGTGAAGTTACCATTTTGGTCTATTTGAGCATTGGCTTGAGCAATTATTTTTTCTTCTTCTTCTTCTGCGCTAAGGTAAACTACATTATCATCAGCCAAATCAACCTTACTTGCTTCAACGCTTCTATATGGAGTTTCGATAAACCCTAAGTTATTAATTTTTGCATAAACGCAAAGCGATGAAATAAGTCCAATATTTGGTCCTTCGGGGGTTTCTATTGGGCAAAGTCTGCCGTAATGAGTATAATGGACATCACGAACTTCAAAACCTGCACGTTCACGAGTTAATCCGCCTGGTCCTAACGCAGATAAACGACGCTTATGAGTCATTTCGGCTAATGGATTTGTTTGGTCCATAAATTGTGAAAGTGCATTTGTTCCAAAAAATGTGTTTATAACAGACGACAAACTTTTAGCATTTATCAAATCAATTGGAGTAAATACTTCGTTATCGCGAACGTTCATTTTCTCACGAATTGTACGAGCCATACGAGCTAATCCAACACCAAACTGACCAGATAATTGCTCTCCTACGGTTCTAACCCTACGATTACTTAAGTGGTCAATATCATCAACATCGGCTTTTGAGTTAATTAACTCGATAAGATATTGAATAATTGAAATTATATCAGCTTTAGTAAGTATTTTAACATCAATTGGAACATTAAGTCCAAGTTTTTTATTTATACGATAACGCCCAACTTCACCTAAATCATATCTTTTAACCGAAAAAAACAATTTATCTATAACGTCGCGTGCAGTTTGCTCATCGGGTGGTTCTGCATTTCTTAATTGTCTGTAAATATACATTACTGCTTCTTTTTCTGAGTTGCAAGGGTCTTTTTGTAATGTATTATAAATTATTGCAAAATCAACTAAATTTTGGTCTTCTTTATGCAATAATATAGTTTTAGAACCAGAGTCAACTATTAAATCAATATGAACTTTTTCAATAATTGTTTCTCTATCAATAATGATTTCGTTTCTTTCTATTGATACAACTTCACCGGTATCTTCATCAACAAAATCTTCTACCCAAGTTTTTAAAACACGGGCAGCTAATTTTCTGCCTATAAGTTTTTTTAATGCGAGTTTTGATACTTTAACTTCTTCGGCTAAACCAAATATTTCGAGTATGTCTTTATCGCTTTCGTAGCCAATTGCGCGTAATAAAGTTGTTACCGGAAGTTTTTTCTTTCTGTCTATATATGCATACATCACATTATTAATATCAGTAGCAAATTCAATCCATGAACCTCTAAACGGGATAATTCTTGCTGAATATAATTTTGTTCCATTTGCATGTACACTTTGTCCGAAAAATACACCTGGGGACCTATGTAATTGAGAAACAATAACACGCTCTGCACCATTAATAACAAATGTTCCACGAGGTGTCATATATGGTACAGTACCTAAATATACATTTTGGATAACGGTATCGAAATCTTCATGGTCTGGGTCGGTACAATATAGCTTTAACTTAGCTTTTAGTGCTACGCTATACGATAATCCTCTTTCAATACATTCGTCTAAAGAATATCTTGGTGGGTCGACAAAATAATCAATAAACTCTAACACGAAATTGTTTCGTGTATCTGAAATTGGAAAATTATCCTGGAAAACTTTATGCAAGCCTTCCATTTTTCTTTTTTCTGGTGTGGAATTTAATTGAAAAAATTCCTCAAACGACTTTACCTGAATTTCAAGAAAATCAGGATATTGATACTGATTTTTTGTTGAGGTAAAGTTAATTCTATTATTATTTGTAACAGACATTTATTGTTTATTGTTTTACGTTCATCGTTCACTGATTACTATTTATCGTTTTCTTACTTTTGTCTTTGATACTTTTAGTAATTTAGTTATTGGTTATTAATTCCGATATTTCGGGACTAACTTAATAACTATTAACCCAATAACCTAATAACTTAAATATAACGACAAAAAGGCTTAAAGCTTTTTATAGCTTTAAACCTATAATTTTAGATTGAACTTCCTTATTATTTAAGTTCAACTTCTGCGCCAGCTTCTGTTAATTTAGCTTTTAATGATTCAGCTTCTTCTTTAGAAACGCCTTCTTTTACAGCTTTTGGTGCAGCATCAACTAAGTCTTTTGCTTCTTTAAGCCCAAGACCTGTTAAATCTTTTACTAATTTAACAACTTGTAATTTAGCACCACCAGGTGATTTTAAAATTACGTCAAAAGTGCTTTTTTCAACTGGAGCACTACCTTCACCGGCACTAGGTGCAGCTACTGCTACTGTAGCGGCTGCAGGTTCTATACCATATTCTTCTTTTAAGATTTGTGCCAATTCGTTAACTTCCTTAACTGTAAGGTTTACTAATTGTTCTGCGAAAACTTTTAATTCTGCCATTTTATTATTATTAGAGATTAAAAACTAAATTAAATTACTGATTATTTTTTTTCTGAAAGAGTTTTTACGACTCCGGATAAAATACGATTACCCGACTGTAGTGAAGACAAAACATTTTTAATTGGTGATTGTAATAACATAATAATATCGCCAATAAGTTCTTCTTTACTCTTAATTAATACAAGTGTGTCAACCTGATTATCGCCAAGATAAACTGATTCTTCGACAAAAGCACCCTTTAATAAAGGTTTTGTATGTGTTTTGCGAAATGCTTTTATCAATTTTGCTGGCTCATTTGCCGATTTTGTAAACATTATTGAGGTTCCACCTTGTAAAATATTATACAACTCGGAATACTTCCCTTCAAATTTCTCCATTGCTTTGCGAAGTAAAGTATTTTTAGCAACTACTAATTCAATGTTTTTATCGAAACATTTTCTGCGTAAATTGCTAGTGTCTGATGCATTTAAATCAGAGATATCTGTAAGATAGAAATGACTATAATTTTGTAAATATAAAGTCAAGTCATCTATAATTTTATTTTTATCTTCTTTTAACATATTAATTTCATTGTTTACTGTTTATCGTTTATTGTTCAAAAATGTTCATTGTTCTATGTTCTATGTTTTTACAATGTATTTCTATTTATTTCTATCTATTTCTATCTATTTCAATTTATCGTTTATTGTTCAAAAAAGTTTTATGTTCTATGTTCACTGTCATACAGTTGTCACACATTGTCATTCAATTGTTTGTATTGCGATTGAATGACTATTGTATTACTATTGAATGACCATTTTTTTCTGTTTTTACGATGAATTTCGAGCAATTTCTATTTATTTCTATCTATTTCAATTTATTGTTTATTGTTCAAAAAAGTTTTATGTTTTATGTTCTATGTTCACTGTCATACAGTTGTCACACATTGTCATTCAATTGT
>JAVHRE010000496.1:0-2083 GCA_036171495.1 Bacteroidales bacterium | reverse complement strand
AATGACCATTTTTTTCTGTTTTTACGATGAATTTCGAGCAATTTCTATTTATTTCATTTTTATATTAATCAACTGATTTTGAATCAATCTGAATGCCAGGACTCATGGTACTCGAAAGGTAAATGCTTCTCATATAAGTACCTTTTGCTGAAGAAGGTTTTAGTTTAACAATAGCACGAATAAATTCTTTTGCATTGTCAATTATTTGTTCTTCATTAAATGATACTTTACCAATTGTAGAATGGATAATGCCATATTTATCAACTTTAAAGTCAATTTTACCCATTTTAACTTCTTTAACGGCTTTAGTAATTTCCATTGTTACAGTACCGCTTTTAGGGTTAGGCATTAATCCGCGAGGTCCAAGAATTTTACCAAGAGCACCTATTTTAGCCATTACAGATGGCATTGTAATAATTACATCAATATCAGTCCAACCGCCTTTAATTTTTTCGATGTATTCTTCAAGCCCTGCAAAATCGGCACCTGCTTCAATAGCTTCGTTCACTTTATCGGGTGTACAAAGTGCTAAAACGCGAGTTTTTTTGCCTGTACCATGAGGAAGTGTTACAATGCCGCGTACCATTTGATTGGCTTTACGTGGGTCAACGCCAAGCCTAATATCAAGGTCAACTGAAGCATCAAATTTAGTAAAAGTCATTGTTTTCACAAGCTTAGCAGCATCACTTATTGAATATGATGTATTTGCATCAAGCTTGGAAAGAGCAACTTTTTGATTTTTTGTTATTTTTCCCATTACTTTTTTCTTTTATTTTTTTAAAGGTGATTCGCCCTGTATAGTAACACCTAAACTTCTTGCTGTACCTGCAACCATTGACATAGCCGATTCTAACGTAAAGCAATTTAAATCGGGCATTTTATCTTGTGCGATAGTTTTTACTTGAGCCCAAGAAATTGAACCAACTTTATTTCGGTTAGATTCAGTAGAACCTGATTGAAGTTTAGCTGCTTCTAATACTTGAACTGATGCTGGAGGAGTTTTTACTATAAAATCGAACGATTTATCAATATATACAGTAATAAGTACTGGCAATACTTTACCAGCTTTGTCTTTAGTTTTAGCATTAAACTGTTTGCAAAACTCCATGATATTAACTCCTTTTGAACCTAATGCAGGACCAACAGGAGGAGATGGATTTGCAGCGCCACCTTTAATTTGTAACTTAATATAAGTTTCTATTTGTTTTGCCATAAATAATTTATTATTGATTATTTTCTATTTATCGTTTATCGTTCAAAAATGTTCATTGTTTTATTATTATTTAATCATTTAGTAACTTAACTATTTAACAAGTTAATTGTTTATCGTTTGCCTTCCCACACCCTTAATCCCTAAAGGGAGCCTACCGCACAATTAATTTCTATTTATTTCAATCTATTTCTGTTTTTACTGCTTATTACTCTTTTTCAACTTGCATAAAACTTAGTTCAAGTGGGGTTTTTCTTCCGAAAATTTTAACCATTACTTTAAGTTTCTTTTTTTCTTCGTTAACTTCTTCAATAATTCCAGTAAATCCATTAAATGGTCCGTCAATTACTTTAACGGCTTCTGTAACTAAAAAAGGTGAGTTAATTTCCTCATCGTTTTCGGCTAATTCATCTACTTTCCCAAGTATTCTATTAACTTCGGATAATTTTAGAGGTATTGGATTACCTTCTTTAGATGTCAAAAATCCCAAAACACCCGTAACATTTTTAATGATGTGTTTAATTTCACCAACCAAAGAAGCCTCAATTAAAATATAGCCAGGGAAAAAACTTCGTTCTTTACTGATTTTTTTACCATTTCTAATTTGGTAAACCTTTTCGGTAGGTACAAGAATTTGGGAAACAAATTCCTGTAAGTTCAAGCGGTTTACATCAGCTTCAATAAATTCTTTAATTTTCTTTTCTTTGCCACTGATGGCTTTAACTACGTACCAATGTTTCTCAATATCTGTCATGCTCTTTTCCATATTCAATAATCAATATTCAATTTTAGAACATACTATAAATTAATTTCATTATGTTACTGAAACCGAAGTCCATTAACGAAACGATGAGTGCTATAATAAAGGAAGCA
>JAVHRE010000495.1:0-1493 GCA_036171495.1 Bacteroidales bacterium | reverse complement strand
ACTCGGACTTACCGGCACAAAAGAAGGTTGCGGTATTGGCGAATGTGGAGCATGCACTGTAATTATGAACGGTGAAGCTATTTGTTCATGCCTTGTTCTTGCCGGACAGTTACAAGGAGCGATTATTGAAACTATTGAAAATATTGAAAAAGATAATGTGTTATCGCATCTGCAACAATTATTTTTAGAATATGGAGCCATCCAATGTGGCTTCTGCACTCCTGGAATGCTGATGAGTACAAAGGCATTGCTTGATAAAAATCCCAACCCTTCTGAGGCAGAAATTAAAGAAGCACTTGAAGGAAATTTATGCAGATGTACCGGGTATATTCCAATAATAAATGCAGTAAAAGCAATGAGCAATAATATACTTTATACCGATTAGCTTTCTGTAATCCCGAAAAAAATCGGGAAACACACAGTAAATCGGTATGAATCACCGTAAATAGCCAAAATAATTTCTTCAAAAAATATATTTCGGTTTTTAAACCCTAATTCATAAATCATTAATCCTAAATTAAAAAAAATGTTGTATCCGTTAAAATTCGCACCCATTTATAAAGACAAAATCTGGGGTGGTAGCAAATTAAAAACAATTTTAAATAAAGATTTTGGCGAATTGCCAAATTGTGGAGAGTCATGGGAAATATCAGGTGTAGATGGTGATGTATCGGTTGTTGTAAATGGATTTCTTAAAGGCAATTCATTATCAGAAATTATTGAAATTTACATGTCCGATATTGTTGGCGAAAAAGTTTACGAAAAATTCGGGTTGGAATTTCCGTTATTAATAAAATTTATTGATGCAAACGATGTGCTTTCAATTCAGGTACATCCGGATGATAAATTAGCAAAAGAAAGGCACAATGCTTTTGGCAAAACTGAAATGTGGTATGTTATTCAAGCCGATAAAGGAGCTGAACTTATTTCCGGTTTTAACAAAACAATTAACAAAGAAATATATTTAAAAGAACTCAAAGATAAAACTTTAAAAAATATTTTAAATGTTGAAAAAGTAAAACCGGGCGATGTGTTTTTTATTCCCGCAGGCAGGGTTCATGCAATTGGTGCGGGAATATTGTTAGCAGAAATTCAGCAAACTTCAGATGTTACATATAGAATTTACGATTGGGACAGATTAGACGACGAAGGAAAACCACGCGAATTACATACCGAACTTGCATTAGATGCAATTAACTTTGAACATTGTAAAAATCCACATGAAAATTATAAAATTCAAAAAAACAAAGAAGTTAAAATTGTTGAATGTGAATATTTTACAACAAACATAATTGAAATTGACAAACCTTTACAAAAAGATTATAACAATATTGATTCATTTGTTATTTATCTGTGTTTAGAGGGTGAATTAACGATTGGTTACAATAACAATATGAAAGAAAATTTTAAAAAAGGTGAAACAATATTAATACCTGCTGAATTAAAAGAACTAACATTACAGCCCAATAAAAGTGCTAAAATTTTAGAAGTTT
>JAVHRE010000494.1:0-7690 GCA_036171495.1 Bacteroidales bacterium | reverse complement strand
ACTTGTATTAAAACAAGTATAAGTACTCTTTTAAAATATTAATTTATACAATAAATTTGCTATTATTTATTTTTAGTGTAATTTTACGATAGTTTAAAGTAAAAAAAATGATGATTGGTCATTAAAAATTCAAACATTGAAGTATTAAAATAACTGGACATAAATGTTTAATAAAGCTAAACATATTTCAAAATTAAGTGCTGTTATAATTTCTATAATAGTATATATAACTGGTGTAACAATATACTCAATATGGTCATATTATAGCCATAAAAAAGAAATATTAGAACAAGTTGACAAGAAACTTTTTGAAGCAGCAAAAAGTGTTAATTATTTATTGCCGGATAATTATCATGATAGAGCTATAGCACCTGACTCAATCACAAAAATTGAGTTTTTTGAAATTACTGATTTGCTATCAAAGCAAAACAATAATTTAGGAGTAAAATATATTTATTCTGTTGTTTTGTACAACGGAAAGCTATATTTTACAACTTCATCGGCAACATCAGAAGAGTTACTTACAGGGAACAATTTAACTTATTATTGGCAGGAATATACCGAAGCCGACGCAGCATTTTATAATGCTTTTAATAGCGGCAAGGTAACTTACTTAACATATACTGATAGGTGGGGAACTTTTCGTTCTGTGTTAATTCCTGTAACAACTAAGCTGGGCAATAAGTATTTAGCTTGTGCCGACATGGAAATTAGTTTTATAAGAGGCTTGTTAATGGCAGAAATTCCTGTTACAATTTTTAAAGCAATATTTTTATTGTTAATTGTTATTCCTTTTTTAATCACAATTTTAAGAAGCTACCGAAAATATTCCGGAGAACTTGAAAATGAAGTAAAACATAGAACAACTGCTTTAGAAGAAGAAATGCGTAAAAGAAAATTATCCGAAGATATTTTACGACAATCGGAAGAGAAATTTTCAGTTGCTTTTAATAGAACTCCTATTCCAATGTTTATTATTGATTCAAATGGAATTATTGTTGATGTAAATGAATCTTTTGAAAAAACTATTTGTGTTAAAAAGATTAAAATAATAGGAACAAGTATTTTAACAACACCTTTTTTTCAATCGGCTGCTGATTTCGAGTTTATTAAAACGACTATTTTAACAAAAGGCTCAATTTTAAATTATCAAATGAAATTTTTGAAAAATAACGATACAGGAGTATGCTCTTTTTCAGGAGAATTAATTCATATAAACAAAAAACCTAATATTTTATCAATAGTATTTGATATTTCGGAACGGCAAAAATACGAGAATGAGCTAAAAATTGCTAAAGAAAAAGCCGAAGAGAATGACCGGTTAAAATCTGCATTTTTAGCAAATATGAGCCACGAAGTTCGCACACCATTAAATGTAATTATTGGTTTTTCCAATTTGATACGCGAAGAAGAACTTGATAAAAAAACTCGCAATGAATATATAAATATGATTACTTCCAGTAGTCATAGTTTGCTCAATTTAATTAATGATATTATTGACATTTCGAAAATTGAAGCCGGACAATTAAAAATAAGCGAAACTGCTTGTAATCTGAATAATTTATTAAATCAATTAAAACAATGGATTGATAAAGATAAATTCACAAAAGGAAAAGGGAATTTAGAAATAAAATTATCTGTTGCACTTTCAGATAATGAGTCTTACATGCTTTTAGACGATGGGAGGTTAAAACAAGTGCTTGTAAATTTATTAACAAATGCACTTAAATTTACTCATAAAGGTTGCATCGAATTTGGTTATACTGTTTTTGAAAATGAACTTAAATTTTATGTAAAAGATACTGGTATTGGAATAAGCAAAGGCAATATTTCTCATATTTTTGAAAGATTTAAACAAGCCGATGAAAGTACATCGCGTAAATATGGTGGAACAGGTTTGGGATTAGCTATATCAAAAGCTATTGTTAAGTTAATAGGAGGTAAAATTTGGGTTGAATCTGAACCCGATAAAGGTTCTGAATTCTACTTTACTATTCATTATAAACCATTAAAACCTAATAGTATAAAAAGCGAAAATGAAACTAACAAATCTCAAATTACAATTAATTTAACAAACTACACTATATTAATTGTTGAAGATGACGAAGCAAGTTCTTTTTATTTGCGTACATTGTTAGAAAAGAAAGGGGCAAAAATATTTCAAGTAGAAGATGGAGATGCAGCAATAGATGCTATAAAAGAAAATAATAAAATAGATTTAATTTTAATGGATTTACATTTACCTCTAACTTCCGGTTGCAAAGCAACTCAAGAGATACGTAAAATTTTGCCCAACATTCCAATTATTGCCCAAACTGCCGATGCACAACTCGAAACCCGTGAGCATGCTTACGAATGTGGTTTCAACGATTTTATTACTAAACCATTAAGCAGCGAAACGCTATTTAATGTAATAAAACAATTTTTAAAATAATTATTTTTGAATATATGGGCTTAATACTTTCAACAATAAAGAAGTAGATATATTTCTGGCATCAATAATTACATGTGCTTTTTCGTAAAAACCTTTTCGTTTATTTAACAAATTTTCGACCCATATTTTTAATTCATCCTCAGATTTTCCATTAACCATCGGGCGTATTGTGTGCGAATTTATTAACCGTTTACAAAGCAAGTCGGTTTCAAGTTTCAGATAAATTGTAGTGCCAGTTTTACGAATAAATTCTATGTTATCTTTATAGCAGGGTGTGCCACCACCCGTTGAAATAATAATATCATTAGAAAAATCAATTTTTCGAAGCAAGTCGTATTCTTTTTTACGAAATTCTTTTTCTCCATATTTTTCAAAATAATCTGGTATTGTGCAGCTTGTTTTTGAAATAATCAATTCATCTAAATCAACAAATTTGTAATTAAGTTTCTGTGCAAGTTGTTTGCCAATAGTGCTTTTGCCACAGCCCATAAATCCTATAAAAAAAAAGACCATTAGAAGCAAATTTATGATTTAGGAATTACGAGTTATGATTTAAAATTAAAGATTTAATGTCATTTGTTTTGGGTTTATTGGGTCGGAATCAATATTAACATCTTCAATATTATTTGTGGGTTCAGTGGGTGGGGTAGGGGTATTTTGTAGTTCCGACTCGTCTTCTTTTAATGGTTTAAGCCATTCGAAATCTGCTATTTCAAAAGTGGAAATTCTTTTGCCACGTGCTTTGTAACCTTTAACGCCAATAAATTCCTCAACGTTAATTTGTTCGGGTGGACGATTTTTATGCTTTCCGCTAAATTTGACCTCAACTATAGGGTATTTATGTGAGCTAAATGTTACGAAACGTGATTCGGGATGTTCGCCAATTATAGTTGCAAATTTTTCTGTTTCTTCGGCTTGAAATCTTTTTAAATAATAAAATTGTTGTTCACCTTCGTAAAAAATAGCTGTATAAATTTTATTGGGGTTATATTTCTCAATATAAATAAGGTCTTCTTCGAAATGATTTTCGAGGTCGTAAGAGTATATTTTATAAGTGCCCGATTGATTTATTGCTATAATTTTATCGTTGCCAATAAACTCGCCTAATAATTTGCCATGCCCATCGGTATTTATACGTTTAACATTTTCATCGAAATAAACTTGCATGCCTCCAAGAGTAGAGCTTCCCTGTTCTTTTAAATGAATTTTATGAACATCGTTTTTAGTAACAATATTGCCAAGAGAGTTTCTTCCTTTAATTGTTAATTTACTGAAATTCACTTCAATTATAAGTTTTTTTAATTTTGGTTTTGGCTTTAAAAATACTTTTACAATTTCGGCTTCTCCATTTTTATTTGCAGTAAACCATAGTATTTTACTGTTTTCGCTGCCCTTTGTTAAATTATATGTTTTATCGCGGGTAACTCCTGTAATAGCACAACGTTTCATAAAATATGGTCCTGTTTTGCCATCTCTGTAAATAACATTGTATATTGTTCTCTCGTCGCCTTTTAAGTAAACTGCAATGTGAATAATATCTTTACCTGCAAATGCTTTATCAGTTGCTTTAGAAATCATGTAAGTACCATCTCGCATAAATACTATAATATCGTCAATATCTGAACATTCGCAAACATATTCGTCTTTTTTAAGTCCGGTTCCAAAAAAGCCCTCTTCACGGTTTACATAAAGCTTTTCGTTTGCTATAACAACTTTTGCAGCTTGAATATTTTCAAAATTACGAAGTTCAGTTTTCCTTTCTTTGCCTTCGCCAAAGTTTTTTTTTATTTGTTTAAAATAATTTATTGTATATTGAACAAGGTTTTTAAGGTGATTTTTAATTTCTAATGTTTCTTCTTCAATATTTTTAATGTGTTTATCGGCTTCGAACGCATTAAATTTTGATATTCGCTTAATTTTTATTTCTACTAATTTTGCTACATCTTCATCGGTTATTTCTCTGTAAAATAGTTTCTTATATGGCTTTAAACCATCGTGAATTGTGCTAATAATAGCTTCCCAAGTTTCACATTCTTCAATTTTACGATATATATGTTTTTCAATAAATATTTTTTCTAAACTACTAAAATGCCAGTCTTCGTTAAGTTCGCTTAATCTGATATTAAGCTCCATTTTAAGTAGTTCAAGAGTCCTGTCGGTGCTGGCTTTTAATATTTCTTTAACTCCAATAAAATGTGGCTGGTCTTTAGAAATTACGCAAGCGTTAGGCGATATAGAAATTTCGCAACCCGTGAAAGCATATAGTGCATCAATAGTTTTATCGGGAGAAGTGCCTGGTGTTAAATAAATTAATATTTCGACATTTTCGGCTGTATTGTCGTCAATTTTTTTGATTTTAATTTTGCCTTTGTCGTTTGCTTTTAAAATTGAATCAATAAGTTTTTCGGTAGTAAGCCCAAATGGTAAATCTGTTATAACAAGCGTTTTGTTATCTATCTTTTTAATTTTGGCTCTTATTTTTACTGCTCCGCCTCTTAATCCGTCATTATATCTCGAAACATCTGCCATTCCGCCTGTTGGAAAGTCTGGGTAGAGCTCAAAATCCTCATTATTTAAGTGAGCTATAGATGCGTCAATAAGTTCAATAAAATTATGTGGGAGAATTTTAGAAGCTAATCCAACTGCAATTCCTTCAACTCCTTGAGCAAGTAATAATGGAAATTTTACAGGTAAAGTAATTGGTTCTTTATTTCTTCCGTCATAAGAAAGTTTCCATGCTGTAGTTTTTGGATTAAAAACAACGGCATGTGCGAATTTTGAAAGTCGTGCTTCAATATAACGCGGTGCAGCAGCACTATCGCCGGTATAAATATTTCCCCAGTTTCCCTGACAATCAATAAGCAAATCTTTTTGTCCAAGTTGAACTAAAGCGTCTCCAATTGATGCGTCGCCGTGAGGATGGTATTGCATAGTAAAACCAATGATGTTGGCTACTTTGTTGTATCTTCCATCATCTATTTTCTTCATTGAGTGAAGAATACGACGTTGAACAGGTTTTAATCCATCATCGAGATGAGGTACAGCACGTTCTAATATAACATACGAAGCGTATTCGAGAAACCAATTTTTGTACATGCCCGAAAGGCGTGTGGTACTTGAAGTTACTGAGCTTGCAGGAATTGGATTATTTTTATTATCTTGTGGTAAAATGTGAGCAGAATTTTCTTCTAACTCATTATTTTCGTTATATGTATCATCAATCTCGCTCATGTGCTTTTGAAAATTAATTTTCTACAAAATCGGCTTCAATCTTTAAATTTTCTATAATAAAATCCTGACGTTCAGGAGTATTGTTACCCATGTAATATGAAAGCATAGGAATTAAATGGTCTTCTTTGCTTAAACGTACAGGGTCGAGCCGCATTTCTTTACCAATAAAATATTTGAATTCGTCGGGTGATATTTCGCCAAGTCCTTTGAATCGTGTTATTTCGGCATTTTGTCCTAACTTTTTTAGTGCTGATGAACGTTCCTGTTCACTGTAACAATAAATTGTTTTTTGTTTATTTCTTACTCTAAACAAAGGCGTCTGCAAAATATAAACGTGTCCGAGTTTAATTAAATCGGGAAAATATTGAAGGAAGAATGTTAATAACAATAGTCTGATATGCATTCCATCAACATCGGCATCAGTTGCAACAATTACTTTGTTATAACGAAGTGCATCAATCCCTTCTTCAATGTTTAGGGCAGCTTGCAACAGGTTGAGTTCTTCGTTTTCGTAAACAATTTTTTTTGCTTTGCCAAAAGTATTTTCGGGTTTTCCTTTTAAGCTAAAAACGGCTTGTGTATTAACATCGCGTGATTTTGTTATTGAACCGCTGGCTGAGTCGCCTTCGGTAATAAAAAGTGTGCTTTCAAGTTTTAGCTCGTGATTGGAATTATAGTGAACTCTGCAATCGCGTAATTTTTTGTTGTGTAAGCTTGCTTTTTTTGCCGATTCCCGAGCTTTCTTTTGTATTCCCGAAATTGCCTTTCTTTCTTTTTCCGATTCGAGAATTTTTTTAAGAATAATGTCGGCAGTTGAAGGATTCTTATGTAAGAAATTATCTAATGCTTCTTTAACAAAATCAATAATAAAATTTCGTACCGTTGGACCATTTGGACCGACATCTTTTGAACCTAATTTTGTTTTGGTTTGCGATTCAAAAACGGGTTCATCAATTTTAATACTTATTGCTGCAACTAAAGATGTTCTGATATCGTTTGCATCGAAATCTTTTTTGTAAAATTCACGAATAGTTTTTACTACAGCTTCGCGAAAAGCAAGCAAATGTGTGCCCCCCTGTGTAGTATGTTGCCCATTTACAAATGAATAATAAACGTCATTGTATCCATCGTCGTGAGTAAGAGCAACTTCAATGTCTTCGCCTGTTAAGTGAATAATTGGATAAAGTCCTTCGGCATTCATGTATTCGTTAAGCAGGTCTAATAACCCGTTTTTAGAATTGAATTTAGTGCCGTTAAAATTAAATGTAAGACCTGTGTTTAAAAAAACATAGTTTTTAACCTTGCTTTCAATATATTCATTTAAAAAATTAAAGTTGCCAAAAAGTTCTTCGTCGGGTGTAAAAATAATTTCAACACCGTTTTGTTCAGAAGTTGTTTTTAAGTTATTTTCTTTAACTAAATTTCCTCTTTCAAATTCACAAATTTTTCCACTGCCATCGCGAAACGATTTGATAATAAATTGTTTAGAAAGTGCGTTTACTGCTTTAATGCCAACACCATTTAATCCGACTGTTTTTTTAAATACTTTTGAATCATATTTAGCACCGGTATTCATTTTTGAGGCAACATCTACTAATTTCCCAATAGGAATGCCTCTACCATAATCGCGAACTTTTACTTCTTTTTCGTTAACAGTTAATTCAATAGTTTTTCCGCAACCTTGAGCAAATTCGTCAATTGAGTTGTCAACTGTTTCTTTAATAAGCACATAAATTCCGTCGTCGCTTGATGAGCCATCACCAAGTTTGCCGACATACATGCCTGGTCGTCTGCGTATATGCTCACGCCAGTTGAGGGTTTGAATACTATCTTCGTTGTAATTGCTTACCATTTACAAAATTTTTACAAAGATAATTAAACAAAAGAAATTTGTGAAAATCTTTATTAACAGGGTAATTAACAATAAGGTTTGAGGTTTCGGGTTTAACCTCACCTAAATTCCCGCTATTGCGCATACGCGTCAAGCTAATAATTGGATATTTGGGCTAAAGCCCTTACAATATT
>JAVHRE010000493.1:0-1495 GCA_036171495.1 Bacteroidales bacterium | reverse complement strand
TGAAGTGCCGAAAAAATTTCGTTGGGTTGTTCGCTGCTAATCATATCGCTAAAAATTACAATAAGTGAGCGTTTATGAGTGCTTTCGGCAATTGCATGAAGCGATTTAGCTGCAGAAGTTGTACGCTTTAATGAAACAAAATCTGTGCTTATAAGTTTTTGTAACTCAGTAAATAACAATTTTGAATGAACAACCGATAATCTGCTTGGAGTTTGTAAATCTATTTCGTTGTTAAATGTAGTAAGTCCAACAGCATCGCGTTGATTGCGCAAAAGTTGAATTAGCGAAGCAGCACAAACAACTGAGAATGTAAGTTTAGATATTTTTTTATTGTCATGATACGGGAATAACATTGACGACGAAGTATCTATAATAATGTGGCTTCTTAAATTTGTTTCTTCTTCGTATTTTTTTACAAATAATTTATCTGTTTTTCCATAAAGTTTCCAATCAATATTACGAGTACTTTCGCCGGAATTATAAATGCGATGTTCGGCAAACTCTACCGAAAAGCCATGAAAAGGACTTTTATGTAATCCGGTAATAAAACCTTCAACAACGAGTTTAGCAACTATTTCGAGGTTATTAAACTCATTAATATTTTCAAGTTTTAATAAATAATTTGCGTTTTGCATTGCTACAAAGTTAATTTAATCTCAAAAAATCAAAAAAAAAACAATTAAAAATTTATTATATTTTAAACTTTTATTAATTTTATACGTTTATTAGGTAAAATTAATTAACACAAATTGAAGCAAAGTAAATTCACATATCAAGAGTTTTTAAAACTTCTAAAAACTGCAAAATATCAGTTTGTTTTTAAAACAGAAAGTTCTGTTTATTACATTAATGTTTCTGATTATGAGGCACATAACGAGAATGGTTTTGTAGCACATAACGAATCAAAAGGAAGTGTCGAAATTGTTTCGTATTCTGATATTAATGAGGTTACAATTGACAGTAAAAAATACTTGTATTAAATTATTTAAAAAAATAATTGCAAATATTTGTTTGTTAATTAAAAAAGAGTTACTTTTGACAGAATTTTTAATCAATTTAATTTAAAAAGTAATTTATGAACATTTTTGTTGGAAGTCTTCCTTTCAGTGTAAAGGAAACTGAGTTAAAAGAATCTTTTGAAGAATATGGTGAAGTAACATCTGTGAAGATCATTACAGACAAATTCTCAGGAAGAAGTAAAGGTTTTGGGTTTATTGAAATGTCTGACGACGAGGCAGCTCAAAAAGCAATTAACGAGCTTAACGGTACCGAAATCGGTGGACGTAAGATAGTTGTAAACAAAGCAGAAGAGAAAAAAGAAAGAGGCGAATATAAAGGCGGTGGAAATCGCGGCGGTAGCGGCGGTGGATACAATCGCGAAGGCGGAAATCGCAGATTTTAATTTCTAAAATTTATTAAAAAACCTCATCGGAAACGATGAGGTTTTTTTATTTATAGACCTAACAGATTTTTAAAACTTCGTCCCGCCTAAGCG
>JAVHRE010000492.1:0-7702 GCA_036171495.1 Bacteroidales bacterium | reverse complement strand
AGCTATTCAATTGAAAGCAATAAAAATAAACCACTTGCAAATTTGAATTAAAAAACAAAAAATCTTTTGATTTTAAATGAAGTAAATAAAATTTACTTCATTTTTTTTATTTATAAAAAACAGTAATTTTGCATAATTAATCTAATTACTAATTAAAAAAAATTAAAATGAAAAAACTTTTTACTTTATCAGCAATTATTTTGCTATTTGTTAGTTTAGGATTTTCTCAAACTGTACTTTTTACAGATAGTTTTGAAACTGGGATTACAAATTGGGTTACTACTGGCACATGGGGAATAGCATCTACGCAATCGCATAGCCCTACACACTCCTTGTCGGAAAGCCCAACAGGAAATTATACTAATAATCTTAGCACATTTTGTACTATGGCTAACGGTGTAGATTTATCTACTTATCCTTCGGCATCATTGTCTTTCTGGGGAACATACAAAATTGAAGGTGGTTTTGATTATATGTATGTTGATGTTTCTACCGATAATTTTGCAACTTTTACTACAGTTGCTACTTATGATGGAAACGAAAGTCTTCCCTTACCTCCATTTGCACAATATAATATTGACTTAGGTGGATTCTGCGGCAATAATAATGTTAAAGTCCGTTTTCATTTTACAAGTGATCAGGGTTATGTAACCGATGGAATGTATATTGATGATTTTACAATTACTGGAAGTTCTGTTGATAATTCGCCTCCTTTAATTATTCATACCCCACTACCTTATTATGAAGGTTCACTTAATGCTATGATATTAAATGCTCAACTTATAGATTTTTCTGGTATAAATGTTACAAACTCCAAAGTTGATTATACTGTTGATGGTGGTGCAATTCAGTCAGTTCCTGCAGTACTTATCAGTGGTAATAATTATCAATTTACAATACCAACACAAACTCCAGGGGCACTTGTAATTTATCATATTTATGCCGAAGACAACTATTCTACTCCTAATAATATTGTTTCTCCTGATTATAAATATATTGCCGGAAACCATATTATTCAGGATAATGGACAAGTTGATTTCTATTCTTATATCAATCCTGACACTACTGTAGGACCCTCAAATGGTGTTTCAGTTAAAATAGTTCTTGGAAATACAGATTTAGTTGGAATGCTTATCAGAAATTATACCGATGTTAGTCATCCTAACGATTCTATGCTTGTTCATGTTTGGAATGATAATGCGGGATTACCAGGAACAGATGTAATTACTCCATTTATGGTTAAACCTTCGGCAACATTATCTAATACAAGTGCAATGACTTGGGTTGACCTTCGTCCTTATGCAACACAACTTTCAGGAATATCAGGAACTTATTATATTGGATTCACTGTTCCAACTACTAGTGTTGTAAACATTACAATGACTGAACCAGGAAGCTTTAGCCGTTCCTATATTCTTATTGGTACTACATGGTCTCTTTCAACGGGTACTAATGGAGTAGCTGATTATCATTTTCGCGCAATAACTTCTTTAAACCAAGATGTTGAAGGTCCAAATATTGCAAATAACACAATCCCTGTTCTAGCAGAAGCTAATTTAAATATACAAACTGTTTCTGCAACTGTTACTGATATGACAGGAGTTGCATCTTCAGATTTGCATTATATGGTTGATAATGGTTCTGTACAAACGGTTGCAGGTACTTCTTCTGGTGATATTTGGAGCTATAGCATTCCAGCTCAACCTGCAGGAGCATGGATAAAGTATTGGATTAGTGCAGTTGATGTTGTAACACCGACTCCATACACAAGTCAAACTGATACATTTACTTATGTTAGTGGTGTTTATCATAAATATGATGATGGTACACCAAATGTTTATATCCCTGTTGACAATACCACTACAATAAAGGGTCTTGCTCAAATTATTGATTTTGGTACACAACATACTACAATTACAACAATGCTAATTCGTAATTACTACAATACAAGTGTAACATTAAATAGTCCAATGGAAATTCACATTTGGGGCGATAATTCTGGAAATGTTGGCACTGATTTATTTACTCCATTTATGCAACCATCTGCTGCAAATAGCATTAATACAATGGCTTTAACTAAAGCTGACCTTCGTCCTTATTCTGCTCAACTTAGTAATTTAACAGGTTTAGTTTATGCAGGCATTAAAGTTCCAACTGGTAATAGTGCAATATTAGGCGACAGTGTTCTATCGTTTAACAATGCTATTATATTTAATGGAACAAGTTGGAGTTATATTTCCAACGATGTTCAAATTCGGGTTGTTACAACAGATTTAATTACCGGTGTTTCTTCAAATATGAATGATAATATTATTGATGTGTATCCTAATCCTTCATCAAGTTTAGTAAATGTATATATTGATAAATTTGAAAAAACACAACTTCAAATTATTAATATTAACGGACAGGTAGTATTTGAAAAACAAGTTAATGAAAATAACACTCTATTAAATGTATCTTCATACACTAAAGGTGTTTATATCATTAAAATTAAAAATGAAACAGGAGTTTCAATTCATAAACTTGTTGTGAAATAATTATTTGAATAAATATGATAAAAAGAGCTACTTATAGTGGCTCTTTTTTATTTAAAAACAAATTGATTGATATTAATTTGTTTTTAAATAAAAAAACATTAATTTTGCAACCTTAAAAATTTATTAACTAAATAATATTTAATTATGTTAAATCAGTACGAAACCGTTTTCATTTTAACTCCCGTTTTGTCTGAGCCTCAGATGAAGGAAGCGGTTCAAAAATTCAGAGCATTAATTAAGGACAACGGAGGCGAAATTGTCCACGAAGAAGATTGGGGCTTAAAAAAGCTTGCATATCCAATTCAGAAAAAAACTACCGGATTTTATTCATTATTTGAATTTACATCCGAACCACAATTTATTGGTAAACTCGAAACGGAATTTAAACGTGACGAGCGTATTATTCGCTTTATGACTATTAAATTAGAGAAGTTCGCTATCGAATATAATCTAAAAAAGCGTACTAAAGGAATGGGTAAATCAATTAAAAACGATAAAAAGGAGGATTAAAAATGGCATATTCACCAGATAACAATATTAGATATTTAACCCCACCATCTTTCGATGTTTCAAAGAAAAAGTATTGTCGTTTCAAAAAAAGTGGAATTAAGTATATAGATTACAAAGACCCGAATTTTTTGAGGAAGTTTTTAAACGAACAAGGACGAATTTTACCTCGTAGAGTTACAGGTACTTCGTTAAAATTTCAGCGCAAAATTGCTCAAGCTGTTAAACGTTCGCGAAATATAGCACTTTTACCATTTGTAACCGATTTAATGAAATAAAAACGGAGGAAATAAAATGGAAATTATATTAAAACAAGACGTTCAAACATTAGGTCATAAAGATGATTTAATAAGGGTGAAAAATGGTTACGCCCGTAATTACTTAATACCACAGGGTTTTGCAATTGCAGCTACACCTTCGGCAAAGAAAATGAATGCTGAAGATGTTAAACAAAAAGCTCATAAAGAAGAAAAACTTCGCAATAATGCTACTGAAGATGCTAAAAAACTTGTTAATGTTACTCTTAAAATTGGTGCAAAAACAAGTACAACAGGCAAAATTTTCGGTTCTATTAATACTATTCAAATAGCCGAAGCACTTACTGCTAAAGGTTATGCCGTTGATAGAAAAAATATTACCATTTATGAAGCTGATAATATTAAAGAAGTCGGTGCATTTAAAGCAAAAGTTAAACTTTACAGAGATATTACAGTTGATATTGATTTCGAAGTAGTATCTGAGTAATAATAATTTTTTTAACATTTTTCATACGATAGCTATCGGATGAGCAGTTTATCATTTAATAGTTCGACGGATTCGACACTTCGATAAACTCAGTGCAAAGCTTCGCTCATCGCAGGCAGGCTCACTACAAGCCTATAATTGCATAAAATAATGGTTTATCCCATTGGATAACCCTATAGTGTTTGCAAGAAAACATCAATTTTTGCGTTATGCTCGCAGCAAAAACTACTTGTTTCGATAAGCTCAATACAAGCTATTTACATCACAAGGGGGCATGCCCCCTTGTTTGTTTTTGCCCCCGTAAAAACGGGACAGGCTTTGAACTTGAAGTTTTCTTATCAAACACTGATTTTTCTTTCTAACACTAAATACATTCATGAAATTCCGAAGCTTCGAAAAAAAGAAGTCTGAAAATTGATGCTCAAAACAGTTATTTATTTTCTTTAACAATATACCTTTCTTTATCAAATACTTGCGGAGTCCAGTTGTTTAAAAATGTAACAACTTTTAAAGTATCGTAACCTTGAGATTTTTCGAGTAAACCGCTATCCTGAGTATGCAATCTTTCGCCATTAGAATTTAAAACAACGAGTACAGGAAAGCCAAACCGCTGTGGAAATCCTAAGCGTTCGAGAGCTTCGTAATTTCTGTTTTCTTTGCTGTAATTAAGATGAATTACAACATAACTTGATTTAATAATTGAGTCAACTTTTGGTACGTCATTACAAAAATAAAAAAATTTAACGCACCACGGACACCAGTTTCCGCCAACCTGAATTAATACATTTTTATTCTCATTTTTAGCTTTTGTTACGGCATCATCAATTTGCTTTATTCCATTTAATGAAGGAGTATAAATTAAACTTTTCTCCTGACTATAAACCAATAACGATAACGTTATTAATATATTAATAAATAATATTTTTTTCATGTCCTTTATATTTTTCACAAAGTTAATTAAAATAGAACTTACGCAAAAAATAAAACTTTGTAAGACCTAACAGGTTTTTGAAATCTGTTAGGTTTATTTAAAAAAATCTGAAAAAATATTTTTTTTATTATTAAAATTGCTCTTATCTTTGCACCGATAGCTCAATGGGGTGCCTTAATATTACGGGCTGAGAATATACCCTTTGGACCGGGACGGGTAATGCCGAGCCGGAAAGACCAAAAGACCTCCATTGACAATTTATTAATTGTCAAAAAATAAAGAGTGATTATGAAAAAAGTTTTTGTTTTTGCATTGCAATTTTTTGCAGCGGGTATGGCATTTTGCCAATTTTCAATTACGGGTAAAGTTTTAGATGAAAACAACCAACCTTTGGTTTCGGCTACTGTGTTAATAGAAAACACATTTGCCGGTACGTATTCCAATCAGAAAGGCGAATTTGTTTTAAAGAATTTAAAAACCGGAGAATACAACATTAAAATTTCCTTTATTGGTTACGAAACCCAATCGAAAAAAATTAAATTAGAGAAAGATGAAACTATTGAATTTAAAATGCCACGTGCATCATATTTAACTGACGAAGTTATTGTTCAAGCAACGCGGGTAAATGAAAAAACTCCGGCAACGTATTCAACAATAAACAAAGAAACAATGTCGAAAAATAACATTGCTCAGGATATGCCATATTTATTAAGTTATACGCCATCAATGGTTGTTTCGTCAGATGCAGGGACTGGCGTAGGTTATACAAATATTAATATAAGAGGAACCGATGTAAACCGAATTAACGTAACAATTAACGGGATACCTGTTAACGATGCCGAATCGCATGGTGTTTGGTGGGTAGATTTGCCTGATATGGCATCATCAGTTGACAACACTCAAATTCAGCGAGGAGTTGGAACATCAACAAACGGTGCAGGAGCTTTTGGTGCTACAATAAATTTTCAGACAACTAATTTAAATCGTGAACCTTATGCCGAAGTTAATTCTTCTTACGGCTCTTTCAATACTTCTAAAAATACTGTAAATGTTGGAACCGGTTTAATCAATAATAAGTTTGCAGTTGATGTACGCTTATCAAAGATATGGTCAGATGGATACATTGACAGGGCATTTAGCGATTTAAAATCATTTTATGTTTCGGGAACAATGTATGGTAAATCGAGTATTTTAAAACTTATAATTTTTTCGGGAGTAGAGCATACTTATCAGGCTTGGGATGGAGTTCCTAAAGATTCATTAACAACAAACAGAACATTTAATCCATATAGTTATAAAAACGAAACCGATAACTACTGGCAGGATAATTACCAACTTCATTATTCAAAAGAAATTAATAGTAACGTGCACGCAAATGTAGCATTACATTACACAAAAGGGAAAGGATACTATGAAAGTTTAAATTCAGGTGACAATTTCAGCAAGTATAATCTGCCAAATGCAATTTTTATAAATAATATTGACACTATTAAAATTATCTCATCTGATTTTATTACCCAAAAATGGTTAGATAATGATTTTTATGGCATTACTTACTCTTTAAATTATAATAAAAACAAATTAAATGCAGTTTTTGGCGGTGGTTGGAATCAATATTTAGGTAATCATTTTGGCGACATTATTTGGGCTAAAATTGTAACTTTTGACAGCGAAAAATACCGTTGGTACAAAGGAACAGGTAATAAAAAAGATTTAAACACTTTTTTTAAAATGAATTACTTATTAACAAACAGATTGAACTTATATGCCGATTTACAATTACGTAATATAAATTACTTAATTGGTGGGTTTGATGAGAATTTGAAAGATGTAACTCAGAATCATAAATATAACTTTTTTAATCCCAAGGCAGGACTATTGTATGATTTGAATGAAAAACAAAAAGTTTATGCTTCGTTTGGAATTTCGCAACGAGAACCCGACCGAGGAAATTTTACCGATGCCGATTCGGGTAAAGTTCCTGTACCCGAAAAACTTTTTGATTATGAAGCAGGTTATGAATATCGCTCATCAAGATTTATGTTTAAAGGCAACCTGTATTTTATGAATTACATTGACCAATTAATTTTAACCGGCGAAATAAATACTGTTGGCGCCCCTGTAATGACAAATGTGTCAAAAAGTTACAGAGAAGGAATTGAACTCGAATCGGGCATTCAAATTCTTAAAAATTTAAGTTGGTATGGTAATGTAACATTTAGCAGAAATATAATTTCTAAATTTATTGATTACACCGACAATTGGGACACATGGGGACAAAATAGCGATACATTAAAAAATAAAACTATTTCATTTTCGCCATTAATAATTGCAAATAGTATAATTGATTATGAGCTATTCAAAAATTTTCATCTGAGTTTTAATACAAAATATGTAGGAAAACAATATATTGACAATACAGAAAATTCCGATAGAATGTTAAATGCTTATTTAGTTCAAAATGTTTCAATTTCATATACAATTAAGAATAAACTTTTTAAAGAAATAACTTTACAACTTGCAGTAAATAATTTATTTAACGAAAAATACGAAACAAATGCGTGGGTTTATAAATATACAGAAGGTGGTTTACCAAAAGTTATGGATGGATATTTCCCACAGGCATTAAGAAATTATATGGGAAAAATATTAATTAAGTTTTAAAATTCTATGTTGGAGGTAAACCAACATTGGAGATAAATTGAAATAATACTTCAAATAAGGGTTGAAAGATTCAGACAGTTAATCAATTAAGTTATTAACAAATTGAAGATATGTTTCTTAACATGTTTTAGTTGTAAAATACTGAATCTTAATTACTTACAACTCTTATTAAAGATTTTTATGATATTGTTCATAATTTAAATGTTTTGAAAGTGTCTTAAAAGCAATATATTTGTAAAATTCAAATTCAAAAAACTAAATTAATTTTTTATGGCAAAAAATGTAATAATTATTGGAGCCGCCGGAAGAGATTTCCACA
>JAVHRE010000491.1:0-1498 GCA_036171495.1 Bacteroidales bacterium | reverse complement strand
GATTTATACAAAAAATAGCGAAACTGTTTTTAATCAGAAAGATAATTCAACGCTAAAGCCAAAAACATCATACAATAAAGAAATGACAGATTATTACTGGCAAAACAGCGGAATGTTAAATATTCAAACAAAACGAGGTTGCCCATACAACTGTATTTATTGTACTTATCCGCTTATCGAAGGTAAAAATGTTAGAACTCACGACCCTGAAATATTAGTTGAAAACATTCAAAAATATTTATCGGAAAACAATGTAAATTATTTCTTTTTTACCGACTCGCTTTTTAATTTAAAAAATAAATTTAACTACGAGTTTGCTGAACTTATTATCCGTAAAAATGTAAAATTTAAATGGGGAGCATATTTTAATTTTAAAAATTTGCCCAAAGATTTGTTGGCTTTATTAAAACGTGCCGGATTAACTCATATAGAATTTGGCACCGATTCGCTTTGTGATATAACATTAAATACTTATCGTAAACCTTTTAATTTTAGTGATATTTTATCAACTTCTAATATTTGCAATAAATTAGATATTGATTTTGCACATTTTTTAATACTTGGTGGTTACGGCGAAACAAAGGAAACTTTAAAACAAACATTTAATAATTCAAAGAAAATAGGCAGAACAGTATTTTTTCCATTTATTGGAATGAGAATTTATCCAAACACTGAACTTTGCAAAATAGCATTACAAGAAAGGAAAATTTTACCATCAGATAATTTGCTTTTGCCAAAATATTATGTTTCTGAAGATTATAATGAAGAAGAAGTAAAACAACTTGCAAAAGAATCCGGTAAACGCTGGGTATTTCCCGACGAAGATTCATCTGCAAAAATTAATAACTTGCGAACAAAAGGCAAAAAAGGTCCACTTTGGGAATTTTTAACTAAATAAGTATTTGTACTTTTAATGTTTTTGTAAAACAATGATAAAAGATTTAACTAAAATATTCGAACTAATTCCACAACGCCTACCAATGGTAATGGTTGATGAACACATATATACCAACAAAAACAAAACACAAACACGATTTTATATTGCCAGCGATTCGTTTTTTTGCGAAGATGGATATTTATCGGAAGCGGGAATACTCGAAAATATGGCTCAATCGGCTGCTGCACAATTAGGTTATTCCTATAAATTAAAAACATCAGGAAATCCACCAATTGGTATTATTGCCACAATGCAGGATATTCAAATAACGGAATTTCCAAAAATCAGTAACGATATTTTTACTGAAATAACTTTTGTTGATGAAATAATGGGAATAACTCTTGTTGATTGTAAAACATTTTGTAATAATAAAGAAATCGCTTTTTGCAAAATGAAAATTTTGCTTCGTGAGTAATAAGTTTATTAAAAATATTGTATGTTTATAAAGCCTATCATTATTAACTGATTTCTATAATTTCAAAAACCAAAACAATATCCAATTTTAAAAATAAAACAATAGTTATTACATTTGTAATTAAAGCAAAATTAACAACTAATTTT
>JAVHRE010000490.1:0-1499 GCA_036171495.1 Bacteroidales bacterium | reverse complement strand
ATTAAAAAAGTAATTGATAAAATTTCAGCTGATGCTAATCAAAAAGTATGTGCTTCAAAAGTAACTTTTTCTGGCAACTGTAAATTTTTTATAACAGCTACGGTTAGTAATTTACAAAATAATCCTAAAAATATAATTATAGGTAATAATACATTTATTAAAGGAGAATTACTTATATTTCGATATGGAGGGAAAATTGAAATTGGTGATAATTGTTACATAGGTGAAATGTCTAAAATATGGTCTGGCGAATCAATAAAAATCGGCAATAATGTTTTAATTTCTCATAATGTAAATATTATAGATAGCAATTCGCATGAATTAAATTATTTGGAACGAGCTGATGGTTATGTTAATCTTATAACTAAAGGTCATCCAAAAGAAAAGGGAAGTATTAAAACGAAACCAATAGTTATTGAAGATTATGCTTGGATAAATTTTAACAGTATTATATTAAAGGGTGTAACGGTAGGTAAGGGTGCAATTATTGCTGCAGGAAGTGTTGTAACTAATGATGTTCCACCATTTACACTTGTAGCAGGAAATCCTGCTGTAATTATTAAAAAAATACAGTAAAATGAATATAAATAAGTACATAAGAAAATTTCTTTATTGGAAGAAATTACGAATTCTAATATATAAAATAAATGGAAAAATTCCATGGTCAATAGGTTATGAAGATTATAAATGGAATCTTATAAAAAATGCGATTATCGCAAAAGAAGTCCTTGTTCAATTTGAATATAGAAAATTAATAAATGGTTTTGGAAAAGGTGTTGATGAAAGAATTGTAGAATATCCTTGGATTTTTGCAAATATGCTTAAGGGGAATAATAAAATTCTTGATGCTGGTTCTACATTTAATTATAAAATAATTTTAGAGAATCCTATTTTAGAAAAAAAAGAATTGTCAATTCTAACCTTTTATCCTGAACTAAGGAGTTATAATGAAAAAAGAATATCTTATATTTATTCTGATTTAAGAGCAATCCCATATAAAGACGAATGGTTTGATGAAATAATATGCCAATCTACAATTGAACATATTGATATGGATAATTCTATATATGGTTATGGATATAAGAAAAAATCGGACGATGTAGAAGAAAAGAATTTTGAGTATATAAAAGTAATCAAGGAATTGGTAAGAGTTTTAAAAAAAGGTGGACTATTTTTACTTACATTCCCTTATGGTTATTATGAGTATCATGGTTTTTTTCAACAATTCGATGCTGATATGTTAGATAAAATTTTGAAACAATTAACTTCATACAATATTGATTTCTTTAAATATAGCACTAATGGTTGGCAATTTGCCTCACAAGAGGAATGCAATATGCTACATTCTTACAATCCTCATAGTGGAAAAGGAAAAGGAACAGATGGTGCAGCGCATTGTCGTGGAATTTGTTGCATAAGGTTTATAAAGTCATAAAAAAGTGGATGAATTAATTTCTTGGGAGAAAGCAGTTGACTGGTTAAAAAATCAGCCAGATAGA
>JAVHRE010000489.1:0-7736 GCA_036171495.1 Bacteroidales bacterium | reverse complement strand
AATATTAAGCTGATTTTGAGAGAAATAGACGTCTGAGGTGTCAAACCCAAGAAACGATTTCTTTTTATGATGTTCTTCCTGATTTTTTATATAATTTATCACATTGGTTAATTGCGAATGGGAATAAGTAAAAGAGCCGAACCCTTCTTGCCATGAAAATCTGCCCTTAACCCATCTTTTTTCTTTTATAAACAATAATGTTGCGGTTTTGATATCACGAACTAAATCGGAAATGCAAATGTTGGGTTTGAATCCGATAAAAATATGTGTATGGTCCGGCATACTATTTAGAGTCTGTCTATAATATCATAAATAGTAAAAAGTCCCAAATTCCAAATCTCAAATTCCAAGAAAAAAAGAAAAAATATAACAAATCACAAATGACTAATAGACAATGGTTAATGGCATTTTTTTTCTTGAGATTTGGGACTTGAGATTTGAGGCTTGGGGCTTTCATTTTTGAAAATCTTTGACTTTATGGACGTCACTATTTACAGCTAATAATTTTTGTTCACGATTTTTTATAATACCTGTGATATATTTGTGGAGTTCTTCTTTGTTTTTTTGCGAAATAATATTTTCGCGATATTGAACCGCAAAAACAATTTGAACATACATTTTCGTATATGTGTTTGCCATATTTACAGGACGCTCCTAACGGAGCTAAATTATTATTAATTTATTTTTTATAAACAGTTTGCTACTCTGTAGCAAAATTATTATTAATTTATTTTCTCAAAAGCACTGAATATCTTTTTTTTTTCTGTCATAACTTTTTTATATCAAAGTTAAGAATTATTTATGTCCAACACATCAAAATAATATTTAGCATTTAGGCGGGATTTAGAACCCACCTTAATAATAATTGATTACTTTTGCAACCTTTTAAAAGGGGATTTATAATTTTTACAACACATATAAATGATTACAGTATCAGATTTAGGAATTCAATTCGGTAAACGAATATTATTTAAAGAAGTTAATTTAAAATTCACATCAGGTAATTGTTATGGGATAATTGGTGCTAATGGTGCAGGAAAATCAACTTTTTTAAAAATGCTTTATGGCGAAGTTGAAAACACTAACGGCTCTATAACATTTGGCAGTGGAGAAAGATTGTCGGTATTAAAGCAAAACCATTTTGAATTTGACGAATTTCCTGTTCTTACTACAGTTTTAATGGGACATACTGTACTTTGGCAAATTATGAAAGAAAAAGATATTCTTTATGCCAAAACTGATTTTACCGAAAAAGATGGGATAAGAGCATCTGAATTAGAAGAAAAATTTGCCGAGATAGATGGTTGGAATGCCGAGAGCGATGCCGCAAACCTATTAAGTGGATTGGGGATAAAAGAAGAACTTCACAATAAATTAATGAAAGAGCTTAATGGAAAACAAAAAGTAAAAGTTCTTTTAGCTCAGGCACTTTTTGGTAAACCCGATAATTTGTTATTAGATGAACCAACTAATGACCTTGATTTAGAAACTGTAAACTGGTTAGAAAATTATCTATGTAATTTTGACAATACTGTTTTAGTAGTATCGCATGACAGACATTTTTTAGATTCAATTTGCACACATGTTGTTGATATTGACTTCGGTAGAATTCAATTATTTACAGGTAATTATACTTTTTGGTATGAGTCAAGCCAGTTAGCATTAAGACAGCAATTATCGCAAAACAAAAAAGCTGAAGAAAAGAAAAAAGAACTTCAGGAATTTATTGCTCGTTTTAGTGCAAATGCTTCAAAGTCTAAGCAAACAACCAGCCGTAAAAAGATGATTGAAAAGCTTAATATCGAAGAAATTAAACCATCTACAAGAAAATATCCGGGTATTATTTTTACTCCAGGTCGTGAACCTGGTAACAATATATTAGAAGTAAAAAATCTTTCAAAAACAATTGACGGAAAAACATTATTCAAAAACTTAAGTTTTGTTGTTAACAAAAACGATAAAATTGTTTTTCTTTCACGCGATACACGTGCAATGACAATTTTATTTGAAATATTAAAAGGTCATATTGAACCCGACCATGGCACTTTTGAGTGGGGACAAACAATTGTAAAAGCATATCTTCCTTTAGAATATGAATCGCTATTTCAAAAAGATGTTATGCTTACCGATTGGCTTGCACAATTTTCGGAAGATACAACCGAAATGTATTTGAGAGGATTTTTGGGCAAAATGTTATTTTCGGGCGAAGAAATATACAAAAAAGCAAATGTTCTTTCCGGTGGCGAAAAAGTTCGTTGTATGATTGCACGTATGATGATTCGTAATGCAAATGTAATGTTGCTTGATACGCCAACAAATCATCTCGACCTCGAATCTATTCAGGCTTTTAACAATACACTTATAAAATTCAAAGGTAATATTCTAATGTCATCTCATGACCACGAATTTATTCAAACTGTTTGTAACCGTATTATTGAAATTGCTCCAAAAGGAATGTTAGATAAACAAATGGATTACGATGAATTTATTGTTGATGATAAATTAAAAGAGATTAGAGAGAAACTGTATTAATAACTGATATTACGCAAAAATAAATATAATTTTGCATAAAATAAGATATATCAATGATTAATGGTAAATGTTTAATGTTCGTCATTAATCGTTAATAATATCAGTTGCCCCGTCCTTTAGGGCGGGAGCTAAAAGGAATATAATTTAAAACCAAGGGCTTTAGCCCTTTTAAAACAATAGACAATGCCATTTATAAGAATTTGGATACAGACTATGCCCTTGTTTGTGTCCCCACAAACAAGATGTGCATATCATCTGTTTGAAAAGAAATTAGGTTACAACTTCGTTTGTGAAGACACAAACGAAGGCAGAAAAATATTGAAACAGAACAATTAATACCAAACCGCTAACAAGATGCTGTTTTTAGCCAACTAACAAGAACCTTAGGTTGACAAAAAGAGCAAAAAGGGAGATTGCTTCAGTCGTGCCTCCTTCGCAATGACGGCATTGTGTTGTGGGTTACGAATGCTTCAATCCAAACTCCCTACCCGTCATTGGTAGGAACGAAGCAATCTTCACACCACTCAAAACTCCCACTATCTTGTTAGCAGGTCGGTATAAATTATCAATACCCAACTATCAAATGAATAAAAAAAAATTTGTATTCAGAAAAGGTATAATTTGTGTTAAAGAAATAAAAAATTAAAAACTTTTTATGTAAATTTGCGTATTAATATTAAATAAGGTAAAAAAACACTTAATTAAAATTAAGTGAAAATGCCTTAAAAACGTAAACACATTAAATTCAAGTATATGAAACACTTAATGCTTATTTTCTCAATCGTGCTATCCTCATCAATTTCTAATGCTCAAGGTTGGATGTGGGTAAAGAATTTTACCGGGTCCGGACAAAATATGCCAAAAAATATTATTCAGGATTTGCAGGGAAATTATTATGTGTATGGCAATTTTAATGGAGTTGTTACACAGGATGGTATTACAATAACAGCTACCGATGGGCAGGATGCTTTTATAGCAAAGTATAATAAAACGGGACAAATTCAATGGTTAAAAAAACTTGGTGGCGCATTAATGCAAAATGCTGTTAATATTATTAATTGTTACGACAACACTGGTTTTTATATATTATTATCAAATTACGGAACTTGTGATTTTGATGGTAATATTCAAACAACTACAGGGGGACAAGATGTTTTAATTGCAAAATATTTATATGATGGAACTTTGCAATGGGTAAAAAATATAGCTTATGGTTCAACAAACCAAACCAATCCTCAATTTGTACAGGACCAAAGTGGAAATATAATAATTTCCGGTGGTTTTTTAACTGCTGTAACATTTTATGGAGGTGCCTTAACTTTAAATGCTCCCGACAATTATACTGTTCAGAAATTTATAGCAAAACTTGATGTAAACGGTAATCCTATTTGGGCAAAAATGATTTTAGGAGATAACACAATTTCAGTTATTAAAACAATTTCTGCAATTAATAATGAATACTATTTTAGCGGTAATTTTATTGGAAGCATTTATTTTGATATTGGAACAATTACTTCGAAACAGGCAAATTATCGTGATGGATTTATTTATAAAACTGATAATAATGGAAATGGTACATGGGTTCGCAGAATTACTTCAAACAATAATAACACCTACATTTATAGCCATACAACCGATAATTCGGGCAACCAATATCTTGCCGGATATTATTACGGGAATAAAGTTACAATTGATTCAACAACATCTGATACTTCAAAATTAAATTTAAGAAATGTTCATTCCGGCACTTTCGATTTGCTTATTTTGAAGTACAATTCAAACGGAATATTACAATGGGCTAAAACAATTGGTTCTGCAAAAAACGAGAAAGTAAATCAAATCTTATATAATAACAATAAGTTAATAATTACCGGCACATACGAAGGTAACATAGATTTCGGTAATTTTACTTTATTAAATTATGGCGGTACCGATGCTTATGTTTCTGAATTTGATGTAAACGGTAATTTTACTAATGCACAAAAAGCTTCGGGTAAATTAAATGACGCAGGAGATGCTTGTGTGTATAGTAATACAAGTAAGAATTTTGTTGCCATTGGAGATTATATGTCCGATACTCTTAGTATTGGGACAAGTAAATTAATTAATGCACTCTCAGGTACAAGAGATGCATACATTGCTCGTTATGGTTGTTTTGATAGTTTGCATATTTCTTTCACTTCTGTAATTTGTAATGGCTCTAATAATGGTACTGCAACTGCAACACCTTCTGAAGGGTCGGCACCATATCATTATTTATGGTCTAATGCAGATACAAATGCTACCATTTCCAATTTAATTCCAGATGCATATTCGGTAACTGTTACAGGAGCTAATAATTGTTCGGCAACTGCTTCGGTTACTATTACCGAACCAACTGTTTTATCTGCAACAACTACTCAAAATAATGGTTGTAACGGTTCATGTAATAAAAGTGCTACAGTTACTCCATCCGGAGGCTCAACACCTTACACATATTTGTGGAACAATGCCCAAACAACAGTAACTGCGACAGGACTATGTGCAGGAAATTATTCGGTAACCGTTACCGATGGGCACGGATGCACTATTACAAAAAATGTTACTATTACCGAACCTGCAGTTTTAACAGCAACAACATCTCAATCTAACCCAACAAGCAATGGCGCTACCAATGGTACAGCTACAGTAACACCAACAGGAGGAACAACTCCTTATACTTATTTATGGAATACTACTCCAGCAAAAACCACTGCAACTATTACCGGTTTATCCGGAGGCTTATATTCAGTTACTGTTACTGACAATAATGGTTGTACAACTGTTCAATCATTAAGACTTGTACCAAACACTAAATTATACGGACAATTCTGTGGATTCACTACAGGTAACCTCACATCAACAATATGGTGCGATGTAATTACCGGAGCCGAAAACTACGAATATTTATTTGAAAATGCGGCTTCAGGTTATAGCCAAACTGTACAAAGAGGTTCATCAATAAGTTATATAGCTTTATCATTGGTACCCGGTATTAGTTATGGAAAAACCTACAATGTAAGTGTTAGAGCTAAAGTTAGCGGCGTATGGGGTAACTTTGGAACAGTTTGTACAGTTACTGTTTTATCAGGACAATTTACAACTAAACTATATGGCAGTTATTGTGGATATACTACTAGTACTTTAAACATTAACATTTGGTGCGACCAAGTAGTACAGGCAGAAAATTATGAATTTTTATTTGAACATGCTGCTTCAGGGTATAGCCAAAGCAAACAAATAGGCTCTCCCACTTGCTATATTAACTTACAAAACGTATCTGGTTTAACAATGGGAAAAACTTACAATGTAAGAGTAAGAGCAAAAGTCAGCGGAGCCTGGGGAAATTATGGTACAATATGTACTGTTACAATAACAGGTGCGTTATCTGCTACTACAACTCAAACTTATGCATCTTGCCTTGGTTTATGTGACGGAAGTGCTACAGTATTGCCATCAGGTGGAACTGCTCCTTATTCCTATACTTATGCTTGGAGCACCATTCCTGTTCAAAATACTGCTATTGCTACTAATCTATGTGCAGGTGATTACTCAGTAACAGTTACTGACGGATTTGGTAATACTATTTCAAAAAATGTTACTATTATTTCGCCATATACCACTACCAGCCAGACTAATTCAAATGGAACATGCAACGGAACTGCAACTATCACACTTTATGGCTCCAGTCCATCTACATATACATGGGGAACTTCTCCTGTTCAGACAACAGTAACGGCTACAAATCTATGTGCCGGTACTTATCCTGTTAGTGTTACTGATGTAAATGGTTGTACTCTTACTAACTCCGTTACTATTACTCAGCCTCCAGTACTTTCTGCAACAACCACTCAAACTAACCCTACAAGTAACAGTACTTGTAACGGCACTGCTACTGTTATTCCCTCGGGAGGAACAAGTCCTTATACTTATATATGGAGTACAACACCTGCCAAAACTACTACAACAATTACCGGTTTATGTGGTGGTTTATATTCTGTTACAGTTACCGACAATGATGGTGCAACAACAGTTCAATCTTTAAGACTTGTACCAAATACTAAATTATACGGATCCTTTTGCGGGTACACAACGGGTAACCTTACATCTACAATATGGTGCGATGCAATTACCGGAGCCGAAAACTACGAATATTTATTTGAAAATGCGGCTTCAGGTTATAGCCAAACTGTACAAAGAGGTTCATCAATAAGTTATATAGCTTTATCATTGGTACCCGGTATTAGTTATGGAAAAACCTACAATGTAAGTGTTAGAGCTAAAGTTAGCGGCGTATGGGGTAACTTTGGAACAGTTTGTACAGTTACTGTTTTATCAGGACAATTTACAACTAAACTATATGGCAGTTATTGTGGATATACTACTAGTACTTTAAACATTAACATTTGGTGCGACCAAGTAGTACAGGCAGAAAATTATGAATTTTTATTTGAACATGCTGCTTCAGGGTATAGCCAAAGCAAACAAATAGGCTCTCCCACTTGCTATATTAACTTACAAAACGTATCTGGTTTAACAATGGGAAAAACTTACAATGTAAGAGTAAGAGCAAAAGTCAGCGGAGCCTGGGGAACTTATGGCACAGTATGTACTGTTACCATTACCGGTGGAAAATCACTTATTGTTGAAAAAACAGTTAATGTTAACGCATTGGCTTATCCGAATCCTTTCTCGGGTACTTCTACACTATTGTTAAGGGGGAATTCAGATAAAGCATATACATTATATATTTGTGATATAACAGGAAAAACTATTTCGGTAAAACAAATTTATTGTAACCAAGAATATCAGGTTGGTGAAAATTTGAATACGGGAATTTATTTTCTTGTAATAACAGGGGATGATTATAAGGAAACGCTTAAGTTGATTAAGACGGAATAACAGAGTTGAAAGTCAGAAAGTCAAAACAATTACGGATTATAAATTACGAATTAACAATTGATTGTTCAATAGTCTGATAGGTTGATTATTTGATTATTCGATAAAACGTTAAGGGGAGGAATTGATAAAATGATGGTTTGATGGTTCGTTAATTTGATAGTTCGAGAAAACATGAAACTGATAAACTTAAAAAAGAGGGTTTGATATATTTATGTTCAGTTATTAATGTGAATTAAGGGTTAAAAAACACTATAAAAGCACCTTTCTTAGCATCAAATGCAATG
>JAVHRE010000488.1:0-7755 GCA_036171495.1 Bacteroidales bacterium | reverse complement strand
ATTGTCCTATAACAGCTACTATTTCGGCATTAACCATTCTAAAGGTCAAATTGTCCTTTGGACTAATTTGACCTAAGAATTGGTATTACTTACAATGTTTCCAGCCCATCCTTAAAAGTTTTATATTTTAATTCTGGCAATAATTCTTCTTTCATTCTTTTTGTATCGCCATAGTACGATACGTAACCAATTTTAATAAAATCACGGGTTAAAAGTGAACGGGTTTTAAAAATAGAAGAATAAATTTCGCAACAATGTGCAAATGTCTTTATTAAACCTAAAGGCATGTGCCATGGTTTTTTGTGATGCCATTGCGGGCAGGCAACTTCAAAATAACCCTGTAATGTTTGAACGCCATCGTCGCCTAAATGGTAAATGCCTTTAATATTGGGTTTTATAATTGCATTTTCAAATGCATTAAGAAAATCAATTTTTGAAATAAAATGAACCCATGTAGGTTTTTTCCAAATTCCAAGCAGCCAATATTTTGCAAGTAATTTTGCAACGTCCATCATTAATATTCCTTTGCCATAAACCATTCCAAGCCGTAACGATACGGCTTCAAAAGAATTGTTTTCTGCTTTTGAAAACATGTATTTTTCTTCCTCTAATCTTGTGCGTGCATGAGCTGAAGTAGGCTTGCCGTCTAATTTTCCTATTGCAGGTTTATCGGGAAAAGTTTCGCCCTCAACGTGGGGAAAACTGCATAAAATTATTCGTTTTACATTTTGTTCTAAAGCAACATCAACTAAATTTCTAAAATATTCTGTGTTTGTAACAGGTAGAAATTTTTCGGGATTAGGTTTAAATAAAATACCTGCAAAATGAACAATTACATCAATATTTTTGAGTGCAGGACTTAAAGTTTCTTTTTTTGATAAATCAGCACGAATAACATTTATTTTCGAATCTTTTAATTCTGATGCAATATCTTTTTTGTGGAACATTAAATTCAAATTGATGCTCTCATTTTGTTTTAAATGTTTTGCAAGCAATCCGCCTAAATTACCTGCTGCACCTGTAATTAAAACGTTTATTGGGTTGTTCATGTTTTTCGTTATTTTTATTTGTTGAAAGTACCCTCTAAAATTTTTAATAGTCATTCCATCCTTTCGTCATGGCGGACTTTATCCGCCATCTTTTTGTATGAGATGCTGAATCAAGTTCAGCATGACGTTAAATTAGGTTTTATAAGGTATCCAGAATAGCTGTTAAACTTGCATCTGAAATTGAGCTTAATGTTATATCAATTTGGTTTGATGAACTAACTTGCGAATTGTTATAATAATAAAACAATTGGTTGCTACTGTTTATTCCAATCAAAATTATTTTTATATTTTCTCCTATTGGTAATGCTCCTGATGTAGAGCCATAAACCTGCATAAGACTTTTAGCATAGGGGAAATAAATGAATTTGCTAACATTCTGCAAATCATCTGTTGATGAAGTAAATGTATAATTTGTTGTAGTGGAAGAAACAGCAGCAGGTTTTCCACAATTAATCCATCCAAGTTTTGCAATATCACCGGTATAACCATAAGTTGTTGTTGTAAAACTCTCTATGGGATTATTTGTCCAATCAACATAAGAAGTATTATCAACTCCATAATAGATGTTCATATTTGCCAATGGATTTGTACTTGGCATTTCTACAGTCCATGTACAACTTGGACGCAAAACCAATTCCTGTCCATTTTTAAAAGCTCTAACCCTCACCTCTTCGCTCGTTGTTAACAATCCACCATTTGAAACATTAGGCATTTGATAATAGAGCATATCTTTTGGAGTGTAAAGCTCAATTAATTTAACAGTATAAGGCCATTGAACACTGTCTGTGTTTGGAAACATAAGTTTTTCTTTTGAAACCCAAAGTTTTGTTCCCTGATGTCCAATAATGGGGCCGCTGCCTGATGAGTCAATCACAAATTCCTGTTCCTGTTGTTTTTTTGAATCATAGTAATTGTTCATGGATGAATAATTATTAAGCTGCTTTTCTTTTGTTTTAATTCTTTCTTTTGAACAACCAAAAAATAACGAAACACCTATTATCATTGCGATAACAAATAATTTGATGGAAGGATTTGAAGTTTTCATATTATTTATTTTTTAAAATTATCTATATGCCGGACAAGATACCGCTTTCTTTTTTCTTGATTTACCTCCTTTATCTTTACAATTGAAAATATAAATTACACCCAATCTGATATTTGCTTCTTTCCACTTAACATTGTACCTGAATTCCATAAAAGGACGTAAGCATTTACTGGTTTTTAAACCCAGTCCACCTTCGGCACACCAATTTGAAAATTTCGCTTTTGCCATAGGAGAATTCTCGTAATTGAACCAGCCATTATATGAACCATGCAAAATAACATAAAGTGTATATGTTCCGTAACTTATAATATTAATATGCAAACTTGCACCGGCATAGAACTCCGAAACCTTGTTAAAAGACGGATAATAGGCTATTTGCGGAACAATACTAATTTCATTTTTAATAATTTCGCCTCTTAATCCGGCTCCCAAACTCTGGGTTTGAAAATTATATATGGCTTCTAATCCTAATCCGAAATTTTGAGAATACAAATCTGAACCCGATAAAATGAACAGTGTAAAAAACAATATTGCACTAAACTTTCTTTTCATTAAAATAAATCACAAAATGATATTTTGCTAAATTAATCAATTTTTGAGTAAGTTTTTTGCGTTTTCCAATGCCGCTCCGGTTACTTCTTTCCCGCTAAGCATTTTGGCAATTTCTGTAACTCTTTCATCATTATTTAAAAGTGTTATATGAGTTTCGGAAGTTTCGCCGGTGTTATTTTTATATACAAGATAATGATTTTCGCCACGTGAAGCAATTTGAGGCAAATGTGTGATTGCAATTACCTGAATTTTTTTCGACATTTTATGCATTATTTCGCTCATAAAATAAGCGATTTCGCCACTAATTCCAGTATCAATTTCATCAAAAATTATTGTTGCAATTTCATTGGTATCGGCAATTAACGATTTTATTGATAACATTAATCTGGAAAGTTCGCCTCCCGAAGCGACTTTTGAAATATCCATTGGTTCAACGTTTTTGTTTGCAGAAAAAAGAAATTTTACAATATCTTTTCCCGATGAAGTAAATTCGGGGTTTTCTGTAAGTTGAACTTTAAAATTCGCATTAATAATTCCCAAAAGTTTTAACATTGGAACTATACTTTTTTCAATTGAGATTGCTCCTTTTTTGCGATTTTCGGTAAGAATATGTGCATGCTTTTCTAATGCTTCGTACTGTTTTTTTAATTCAACTTCTAATTTATTAATCTCATTATCAACAAATTCTATTGATTCGAGTTTTTTACGAAAATCATCTCTGATTTCTATTAGTTCTTTTACGGAATTTACTTTATGTTTTTGTTCTAAATTATAAATAGCATCGAGTTGAGCAAACACAATTTTTAATCTTTCGGGATTAGCTTCAATTTTAGAAGCAGCATTTTCAATTTCTGATGCTATATCTTTTAGCTCAATAAAATTATTTTCGATGCGATTTTTCCAATCGTTTGCAACATTATAATTTTTTGCAAGATTTTCTATTATTTGTTTTAACTCTTTAATTTTTAAAATAATAGGAGTTTCACCTTCAATAAGTATTTGAACAGCTAAACCAATATTTTCAATAATCTCACCAGAGTGGGTTAAAATATCTTTTTCTTGTTCCAATTCTGCAATTTCATTTTCATTCAAATTAATGCTGTCAAGTTGTTTTAGTTGAAACTGAAAATAGTCGGAATCGGCTATGTTTTTTTTTGCTTGTTCTTTTAAGTCAGTGATTTTGTTTCGAGTAATTATATGATTATTGTATAATGTTTTATAATCACTTAATTGTTGACTGTTTTTTGAGATTGAATCTAAAACAGAAAGTTGAAATTTACCATTCGACAGTAATAAATTTTCGTGTTGGCTATGAATGTCTATTAAATTTAACCCGATTTCTTTGATTATTGTTAGCGAAACAGGAGTGTCGTTTACAAATGCTCTTGAATTGCCATTTGAAGCAATTTCTCGACGTAAAATAATTGTATCACAATAATCTAAATCGTGTTCGTCGAAATAATTTTTAAACCTGTTGTTATGAACTAAAAATACGCCTTCAATAATACATTTTTTCTGTTTGTTTTTAAGTAAATTAACATCAGTTCTTTGTCCAAGAATTAGCGATAATGCTCCTATTATTATTGATTTTCCTGCACCAGTTTCGCCAGTAATTGTAGAAAAGCCGGGCTTAAAACCTATTTGAAGGCTGTCAATTAAAGCATAATTTTGTATGATTAACGTTTGAAGCACAAATTGTTATTTGCCGGTGGTTTGAATTATTTTTTGATACTTAGTAGAATTTGCAGGGTCAATTTCTTTTAGCAAATTGTTAGCTCTTATCTTTTCGTCGGGATACGATTCAGAAAAGATATTTACAAACTCATCAGATTTGGCATCAAAAACAACTTGCAAAAAAGTCATAAATGGACTTGGTTTTTCGCGATAAACTTTTTGTAATAATTTTAAAGTTTCGGTAATTTCAGTTTGCCCATCGGCTAATTTTTCTGCCATAACGTCTAATCCATTTCGGTGATAGCGATAGTAAAATTCGCGAACAGGTGCATATTTCGGGTTTAAAACATTTTCGATTAACCAGTATCTATTGCGTTGACTTTCAAACGATTTCCATCCTTTTTCCTGAGCTGATTGTGCATTTGTTACAATTTTTTCAGCTTTTTGAAAATACGAAGTTCCGCCATCTAACGAAAACGAGTCGTAATCGAGTCCAATAACAATATATGCGTAGTATGCAAGCAACGAAGTCAGGTTCGACATATTAGAGTTTTCGCTAAATTCCATTGATTGAAACTCAACATATCTGAATTGAACATCGTTATCTTTAAAATTTAAAATCACAGAATTATAGTTTGTGCCATAAATTGGGCGGTTTGACTGTACCTGAATCGTTCCTTTAAATTCGTCGGCTGAAATTTGGTCGGTTAAATTTATAAGTAAATTACATTCAATACGTTCATCATTCGCAAATATATTGTCGGTCCATTTACGGTTATTTAAAAACTCGTAAATATCTTTTTGCATTGATTCAAAAATATGTTTATTTGAGCCTTGAATTTGTTGCGAAACAACTTGTACACGAAAGTTTAACTCTTGTGCAACAATTAAATTAGAAACAAATAAAAAACAAATTATTAAGAACTTTTGCATAATTTTATGATAAAAGTTTATGTAACTCATTTACAATATCCTCGGCAACTTGCGATTTATGTTTTAACTCAAAATTACAAATTTTATTGTTTTTAAAAATAAATGTAACTTTATTTGTTTCGGTACCAAAACCAGAGCCTTTGTCGTTTAATGAATTAAGCACTATAAAATCTAAATTTTTGTTTTTGAGTTTAAGTTTAGCGTTTTTTAATTCATTATTGGTTTCTAAAGCAAATCCTACAATTATTTGCTTATTGTTTTTTATTGAACCTAAATAAGCAGCAATATCTTTTGTAGGAATAAGTTCGATAACTGCATTCTTTGCAGAATGTTTGATTTTTATTTTTGAAACTGCTTTAGGTGTGTAATCGGCTACAGCAGCAGCAAGAATTGCAGCATCGCATTTGGGAAAGTGCTTTGTTGTAACATCGAACATGTCGCTTGCCGAAACTACGTTTATTAATTTTATGTTAGGGTTAATATTCTGATTTGCAACTTGTCCGGAAATTAATATTACTTCTGCCCCGTGTTCAGCCAGACAATTCGCAATGGCATAACCCATTTTTCCTGACGAATGATTGCTGATAAAACGTACTGGGTCAATGGCTTCAATTGTAGGACCTGCGGTTACAATTATTCGTTTAGATTTTAGTTTTTTTTTTGATTTAAGAATTTAATTGCTTGCGATACAATAATTTCTGGTTCTTCCATTCTTCCCTTTCCTTCTAATCCGCTTGCAAGTTCACCTTTTGTGGATTCAATTATAATATTCCCAAAAGACTTTAATGTTTCTAAATTTTTCTGAGTTGTTTTGTGAGCAAGCATATCTAAATCCATTGCTGGAGCAATCATTATTTTGCATTTTGCTGATAGATATGTCGTTAGTAATAAGTTGTCGCAAATACCATTAGCCATTTTTGCAATAGTATTTGCTGAAGTTGGTGCAACAAGCATTAAATCTGCCCACAACCCAAGTTCAACATGACTGTTCCAATTACCTTGATGATTAAAGAAATCACACAAAACTTCATTTTTTGATAAGGTTGATAAGGTAAGAGGTGTAATAAATTCTTTAGCAGCATTTGTCATAACAACCTTAACATCAGCACCTTCTTTAGCTAAAAGGCGAATTATTTGTGCTGCTTTGTAGGCAGCAATACTTCCAGAAACTCCAAGAACAATATGTTTCCCTTGAAGTTGCATTATTACAATTCGGTTGTTTTTTCTGATTGCTCCGGAGAATGGAAACTTAATTTTCCTTCTATAAATTCCTGCAATGCTATTGAAGATGGTTTTGGAAGTTTCTCATAAAAACGTGAAATTTCTATTTGTTCTCTGTTTTCAAAAACTTCTTCGAGATTGTCGGTAAACGATGCAAATTCTTCTAACTTTTTACTAAGTTCTTCTTTTACTTCAAGCGAGATTTGATTTGAGCGTTTTGCAACTATTATTACAGATTTATAAATATTTCC
This sequence comes from Bacteroidales bacterium, assembly GCA_036171495.1. Taxonomy (GTDB): domain Bacteria; phylum Bacteroidota; class Bacteroidia; order Bacteroidales; family GWA2-32-17; genus GWA2-32-17. The sequence goes on along the minus strand of JAVHRE010000488.1, from coordinate 1,030 downwards.
AGTTTGGTCTTCGAGTTTGTTTATATCTCTGGTAATTGTTGTAACTGACGCATTAACTTTTTTATAGTCCATATATTTAAAATTTAGTTTTTTAAATTATTAGATGAAGCATCAAAAATTTTTTTTGCTTCTTTAAGATATTCTGTATTAGGAAATTCAGAAATTAAATTATAATATTCATCTACTGTATCCTGATATCTTGTTGCTTTTTTACTGTTTATGCTATTTTCGGCAAGTAAATAAGTTGATTTAAGAGTTAGGTATAAAATTTCTTCTCTAAATTGAGTATCAGGGAAATCGTTATAACTGTTTTTTAATGCAATAACTGCTGCCTTGTAATCGCCAATATCAAAATATAATTTTGATGCTTTAAATGATTTGACTTCAAGTCTGTTTCGTAAATTGTCAACAATTTTATTGCATTCGGCTAAACGTGTACTTTTGGGATATTTGTTTAAAAACATTTGCATTTCTTCAATAGCCTTGTAAGTGTATGCCTGATCTAAACTTGGGTCGGGAGAATTCAAATAACTGCAATAAGCCGACATATAATCGCATTCTTCGCGATGAGCACTTAATGGGTTGCGTTCGGAATAATTTTTAAAATAATATCCGGCTAAAATATTATCACCTTGATTATAGTAACAATAAGCCATGTAATATTGAATCTTTTCAGCTTTTTCGGAACCTTTGTAAATGTTTTCTAATTCTTCAAATAAACCAATTGCACGGTAGTAGTCTTTTTTTTCGTAATACTCAACACCCTTTTCGTATTTTAAGGCATAATCGGAACTTTTCAGATATTTTTGATACTTACTGCAAGAGCCAAAAATAACTGATAATGAAATAAATGCAAATAATATAGTTTTGTTCGAAAACATTTTGCGAAGGTAATAAAATTTTTTATTAATTTTTTATTTTAATCTTATTTAACTGATGTTATGCAAAAAAACAGCATTTCCCGACATTCCCTTCCCGTACGTCATTCCCGCGAAAGCGCATACGCGTCAAGCTAAGGATTTAAATATTT
>JAVHRE010000487.1:0-29234 GCA_036171495.1 Bacteroidales bacterium | reverse complement strand
TAAGAAGACCGAGTTTTTTTGTCCAATCACCTTGATAATTGAAAATTTGCTGTATGCCAGATTTAATGTGGGTATGTTTTTCAACTTCAACCGGAATAATAACATCGGAGTCAAGGAAAATAACAACATCAGCACGTCTGCCTTTCTTTTTCGCTTCGGTTAAAAATTCATTTTTTCGTTTTAAATCTGCTGTGGCTAAATGTCCTTCTTCAAGGTTTAAAAGTTCTTTACACTCAAAAACATGTTTCACGAATCTTTGAACACCAGTACCAATTTCAGCAGTTTTATATTCCTCCTTTTCTTTTTCCCAAAGGTTTAATAATTGTTTTATGTTTTTTTCAGCCATTACATTTTAAAAGATTAAAATTAAAAATATTCTACTAATGTAATTAAAAATATTCATTTAGTTGTTACAAAAATTATTAACACGTCAGAGCGTTGGCAAAATTGCAGTTCTTTTGCAATCTTTGGTTTTAATCTCACCTTTAATTTTAATATACAAAAATACAGCTTTTTAAATACAAATCATCAATTAAAAATTAACGATTTATCAATTTTTCGATTTAACTTTTTTCTTTCCCAAAGGAAAAGGCTGTGTATTGGCTTTCACAATTTCAATATTGGAGATAACTCCAACATTGGCTAAAACATTTTAGTATTGAGTAGTTAATATAGTCATTAGTCGTTAGCCGGTTGTAATTATTTTCAATCCCTTACTTCAGTGGTATTGCAAGGCGTTTTAATCAAAAGAATTCCTCGCAGCTCTGCTGCGGGGTAAATAAAAAATATTAGCCACAGATTCGCAGATTATTTTTTTTGTTATTGTTTTCAATCTGTGAATCTGTGGCATTTTTGTTATTTTTTTTAGATACCTCGAGGCTCTGCCTCGGGGTAGTTCATTAAGAATTTTCTTTGCCAAAAAATTATTTTTACGATGTCGGTATTTCGTTTAATAGTAGAAGCATTTCTTACTCACATGATAGAAGTAAAGCAATCGCGAAAACTTGCTTTTGACTATGTAAAACAAAACTAACTCCGTCTTTGGCTGGGCAGGCAGTAGCCTGAATATAAAAAACAGCAAGTTGAATTTATTATTCAATAGGTTGAAAATTTTGTTCAATAGACAAGTTCATTCCTTAATGAATTTTTTAGTTGTTTTTTCGCAATCAGACTGAATTTCCAAAAGATAAATTCCTTGTTCTATGTTTTCAAGGTCAATTGTTGCGATACCGGTAATTATTTTTTCATTATAAATTTTCGTACCGTTCATTGAAAAAATCGAAACCTCAAATGTTTTATCATTTTTGTTTTCTATAAATATTTTTACTTTTGTAACAGTTAAAATAAACGTTTTTAGTAAAACCTTTTTTTATGAAAAATTTAATTTATTCTTTGATTTTAATTTCTTTTTTATTTTCATGTGGTAATAATGATGAAAAAAAGAATGCGATATTCTCAACGACTAACGATATGGATAATAGTGTAATGTGGATTAACACTAATACAATTGTAAAAGGAACAGCACATTCAGGTTTCTTTTCATCGAAATTAGACTCAACTAAAGAATTTGGGATAGGTTTAGGCAGCAAATTTGAAAATTTTAATTCTAAATTACCTAAAAAAGTATTTGTAAAACTTTGGGTTTATTCTTTGGTTCCTAATTTAGATGCTGCTATTGTTTGTGACCCAAATATAAATGGTAAATCGCTAAAATATCAAAGTTATTCTTTTGTTGAACCTATAAAAAAAGCAAACGAATGGATTGAGGTAAAAACATCTTTTGATATGCCAAGTAACATTACTCCAAATACTGAACTAAAAGTATATATTTGGAATCCTAAAAAACATTTATTTTACATTGACGATATGGAAGTTTGGATGGAGTAATATCTTAGGATTTTTATTGTTCATTGTTTTCACTTCAAACTTCTTTGTGTTATTAAGTTATTTGTTATTTAGTTATTAAGTTATTTCAATGTGTTTCTATTTATTTCTGCTTTATAACTTTCAACTTTATAAACTTTTAACTTCTTACTTTATTTATTGTATTTCGCCTTTAAATTCTTTAACATAGTCGTCCCACTTTTTCGTTAAATAAGCATCTTCTTTAAAAAAGTGTAATAGGGGGTCAATATTTTTTGCAAGAAAATAACCGGGAATCAACGAAATTAGTTGATTTTGACCATTAATAAAAACCATTTGCGGAACATTCATTTTACCACCTAAAAGTGAAACTGCTAACTGGTGATAAGGATGTTCTTTTTGTTCGTTTATAAATGTGTTTCCATTAAACTTAACAGTATCTTTTGAAGTAATATCGAATTTTACAGGATAATAATTTTCGTTTAAGTATTTTGCTATAACATCTTGATTAAATGTTGTACCGAGCATTATTTTGCAATCTATACACCAATCGTGATAAAGAAAAAGCAATATTTTTTTAGGATTTTTTATGTTAAGTTCCGAAGCTTTTTCGAGTGTTACCCAATTAACTTTATTAACAAAAGGTACAGTGTCTTTAAAAGTTTTGTTAAAATTATCTTTAAATTCGTTAAAACTTGCCGATTTATATATTTCGCGTGAAAAGAAAATTAAAACCGGTTCAATATCAGAAGGGTTCATATAGCCAGGAACTGCACTTAATAAATTAAGATTTTCGTCGAGGTAAACAATTGTAGGATACGACATTTTGCCTCCTAAAAATTCAACAGCCAATTCGTGTGGTGACCTTGTTTGTGTTCCATTGTTCACGTATTTTTTATCTTTAAACACAATTGTGTCGTGGGTTTCGGCATTAAACTTTACAAGATAAAAATTTTCGCTTAAATATTTTGCAATTGCCGGATTGTGAAATGTTTCGGCATCCATTTTTTTACACCAACCGCACCAGTTTGTGTACATATCAATAAAAATTTTCTTTGGATTTTTTTTTGATAATTCAACTGCTTCGGTAAGCGAATACCATTTTAGTTCCGGTTGTTGTGCTAACAATGTAAAACTTAATAGAGTTAATAAAATAAATGACGAAAATGTTTTCATTATAAAATTATATGTTGTTTGTTATAAATGTAATTATTTCGTTTAAATTTAATTCCTGTTGTTCACCTGTTTTCATGTCTTTTAAGCTTATTTTTTTCGATTTCATTTCGTTTTCGCCAACTATTATTACATAAGGAATTTTTTTAGCATCGGCATAGCTCATTTGTTTTTTCATTTTTGCTCCTGTTTCGGGATAAATTTCGGCTGATATTCCAGCAGAATGAAGTTTTCGAAGAATTTGCAAGCAATACTTTTCTTCGTTAACGCCAAAATTAACAAATAGCACTTTAGTTGAAGAATTTACTTCTGCTGGAAATTTATCAAGTTTTTCTAAAACATCGTAAATGCGGTCGGCACCAAACGACATTCCAACTCCCGAAACTCCTTCCATTCCAAAAATGCCAGTTAAGTTATCGTACCTGCCACCACCGCAAATACTTCCAATTTCAACATCATCGGCTTTAACTTCGAGAATTGTACCTGTGTAATAACTTAAACCTCGTGCTAACGAAACATCGAATTTTATTTTTGTAAAAATTTCAGATTCTTTCGCATAGTTTAATACATAATTCATTTCTTCAATTCCTTTTTTTCCAATATCATCTGTAATTATGTTACTTATGAAATTTATTACGTCTTCATTTGTGTGTTGTTTTAAAGAAAACTCTAAAACAGGAATTAGTTTCTGAATGGTGTTATTATCAAATCCTTTTTCTGATAATTCTTTTAAAACTCCATTTTGTCCTATTTTGTCGAGTTTGTCAATTGCAATTGTAATGTCAACAAGTTTTTCGGGACAATTCAAATATGTTGCAATACCGTGTAAAATTTTACGATTGTTTAAAATAATTGTTACATCGATATTTAATTTAACAAAAATATCTTCAATTATTTGTAATAATTCAATTTCGTTAAGCAATGAATTGCTGCCAATTACATCAACATCGCATTGAAAAAACTCGCGATAACGTCCTTTTTGCGGACGGTCGGCACGCCAAACCGGTTGAATTTGGTATCGTTTAAACGGAAAGGTAATTTCGTTACGGTGCATAACAACAAATCGGGCAAATGGAACCGTAAGGTCGTATCGTAATCCCTTTTCGCAGATATGTGAAGCAATCTGTTTAATGTTTTTTTGTTGAAAATCTTCGTCGCTTATATCAGATAAAAAATTTCCTGAATTTAAAATTCGAAATAATAATTTGTCGCCTTCTTCGCCATATTTTCCGAGCAGAGTAGATAATTCTTCCATAGCCGGAGTTTCAATTGGTTGGTAGCCATGCAAACAAAAAACATCACGTAGAGTGGAAAAAATATAGTTTCGCCTTTGCATATTTAAAGGCAAAAAATCGCGAGTTCCTTTTGGTATAGTTATATTTACAGCCATAAATTATTCTTTTATAAGTTCGAGGCTGGTTTTACTTCCCTTTGATTTTAAAAAGTTTATAACTTCCTGCGATGTTGCAATTTCGATAACTGAACGTCCATTTGAGTTTACAGCATTAATATTTGCCCCATGTTCAATAAGATATTGAATAATTTTTAAATTCCCATCTTTAACAGCCCACATTAATGGCGACATTCCCATTATATCTGTCTTATTAATATCTGCATTATGTTTAATGAGATAATCGGCAATATCGAAATAACCGCTAAGCAATGCGACTGCCAATGGCGTTGAGCCTGTGTTTACTGTTTCGTTAATTTTAGCTCCATTTTCAATTAAAAATTTAACGATATCTAAATGATTGTATTTACAGGCATAAGCTAAAGCAGTCCAGCGAGCCTGATTTTTCCCATCAATTACTACACCTTTTTTAACATAAGATACAACTTTTGAATATTCACCTTTTGCAGCAGCAGTAACAAATTTATCTACTAAATCGTCGGCAGAAGAATTTATATAGCATATTGTTAAGGCTAATGATATTAAAATATATTTTTTTGTCATAATTCTATATTTGTTTGTTATTCATTGTTTTTACTTCTAACTTTTCACTTCTTACTTTGTTGTTTGTTAATTAGTTTGCAATTAATTTCCTGTATTTAATTCTTTTTGGTTCTTCGTTGCCCAATCGTTTTTTGCGATTTTCGATATATTCCGAATAAGTTCCCTCAAAGAATACAACTTGTGAATTGCCTTCAAATGCAAGTATATGAGTAGCAATTCTATTGAGAAACCAACGGTCGTGTGAAATAACAACTGCACAACCTGCAAAATTTTCTAATCCTTCTTCTAATGCGCGTAAAGTATTAACGTCAATGTCATTGGTTGGTTCATCTAATAATAAAACATTTGACTCTGATTTTAAAGTGAGAGCCAAATGTAATCTGTTTCGTTCGCCACCCGAAAGAATTCCACATTTTTTTTCTTGGTCGGCACCGCTAAAATTAAATCGTCCAACATAAGCACGTGCATTAATTTGTTTTCCACCTAACGATATTAATTCACTTTCGCCGGAAATAATCTGATAAACAGTTTTATCTGGATTTATTGTTTCGTGAGTTTGGTCAACGTAACCAATTTTAACTGTTTCGCCAATATTAATTGTGCCCGAATCAGCTTTTTCTTTTCTCATAATCATTCTAAAAAGCGTTGTTTTACCGGCACCATTAGCGCCAATAATTCCAACAATTCCTGCTGGCGGAAGTTTAAAGCTAAACTTCTCGAAAAGTAATTTATCTCCAAATGATTTTGTAACAGCTTCAAATTCAATAACATTTGCACCAAGTCGTGGACCATTTGGAATATAAATTTCTAATCTTTCTTCTTTAGTTTTTGCATCTTCGCTCATCATTTTTTCGTAAGCAGCCAAACGAGCCTTAGGTTTTGCTTGCCGGGCTTTTGGCGACATTCGCACCCATTCTAATTCACGTTCAAGAGTTCTCCTTCTTTTGGAAGCTGTTTTTTCTTCCTGAGCAAGACGTTTTGTTTTTTGCTCGAGCCACGAAGTGTAATTGCCTTTCCATGGAATTCCTTCGCCACGGTCTAATTCGAGAATCCATTGTGCAACATTGTCGAGAAAATAACGGTCGTGAGTAATTGCTATTACAGTTCCTTTATATTGCTGAAGATGGGTTTCGAGCCATTGAATTGATTCAGCATCTAAATGGTTTGTTGGTTCATCAAGCAAAAGAATATCGGGTTGTTTTAAAAGTAAGCGACAAAGTGCAACACGACGAGCTTCGCCTCCCGATAAATTAGTAATTGGCGTAGAGCCTTCGGGACAACGAAGAGCATCCATTGCACGTTCTAAAGTGCTATCAAGTTCCCATCCGTTATGATGTTCGATAAGTTCGGTAAGTTCGCCTTGACGGCTAATTAGTTTATTCATTTCATCATCAGTCATTGGTTCGGCAAATTTGTTATTAACTTCTTCGTATTCTTTAAGTAAATTAACAACTTCCTGAACTCCTTCTTCAACAATTTCGCGAACGGTTTTGTTTTTATCAAGTTGTGGGTCTTGTTCGAGGTAGCCAACGGTATAGCCTGGCGAAAAAACAACTTCACCATTAAAAGATTTTTCTACTCCTGCAATAATTTTCATCAAAGTAGATTTTCCAGAACCATTTAATCCGATGATACCAATTTTAGCACCGTAGTAAAATGAAATATAAATATCTTTAAGAACTTGTTTTTGAGATGGGAATATTTTATTTACTCCAACCATCGAGAATATTATTTTTTTGTCGTCAGCCATGAAATATTTATGATTAATGTTTAACGATTAATGTTTATTGTTTTAACTTTTCACTTTTCACTTTTCACTTTTCACTTTTCACTTTTCACTTTATTATTGTTTTGGTAAATATAATGGATTTCGTTCGTTATATCTGCGAATATATAAAAAGAGCATTTGTTTTTTTTTATTTTTTTTCAACAAATTAAATTCATTAAAAAGTTCAACATCTTTTGAAATAAATGCCTGAACGGTTTCGAGGGTAAAAGGATAAACTTTTCCACTTTCAAAATCTATTAAGTTTTGTACAACATGATTTGTTTCGTAAGTTGGCATCATTCCGGGGTAATAGCCACTATATGGGTCGTAACCAAAATCGTTTCTTACTGTTTGTGTGCCAACAAAATGCGATAATTTGCCGATAAATGGAATTCTGTAAAAATCGTTATTGTAGTTAATATACAAGGCATTATTTCTACAGTAACCCCAAATTTGTTTTGTTGAGATTGTTTGTTGAATTCCATAATCGTCAAGAAAAGCTATTTTTTCGGATTTGAATAAATTATCGTACCAATTGTTATCATTTTTATTGCCAGTTGTTATTCTTTCAAAAGTCAGAGGTTTATTAAGTAAAACCTGATCGAACGAAATAAAGATTCCTTCGCTGATTTTATATGATGGTGTATATCTTTCTTTTCCAATAGTATCGTTTTGAGAAAATGCAGAAAATGACAAATAAAAAGCGAAAAGGATATTGAAAATAAATTGTATTAAGATATTTATCTTTTTATTCATAAATTACAACTTTATTCCAATAACGAGAATATCGTCAACTTGTTCGAGTTGTCCTTTCCAACTATCAAAATTTTCTTCGAGAAAATTTTTCTGTTTAATAAGTGGCAAACTGCATATTGTTAATAACAAATGACGATATCTGCGGAATTTGAATTTTTTACCAAGTGGACCTCCAAATTGGTCGGCATATCCATCAGAGAATATGTAAATCATGTCATTATTCTGATACCTAATAAAGTGATTGTCGAACTTAAGACTTTCGTTCCCTTCTGTTTTTCCAACTGCAAAACGATTACCTTTAATGTCAATTATTTTATTATCGCGAACAATATAAAGTGGGTTAAATGCCCCGGCATACTCAAGCGTTTTTAAATTGCGGTCAATAACAAGAAGCGAAACGTCCATGCCATCTTTTACAGAAGTTTCATTTGCATGTTTACTAAAAGTTTCGCTAATTCCAAGATTTAATAAATTTAAAATTTGTGCAGGATTTTCAACACCTTGTTCTTTAGTAATATTTCTTAACAAATCGAATCCAATAATGCTCATAAATGCACCGGGAACGCCGTGTCCGGTACAGTCAACGGCTGCAATAATTATTTTACTTTCTTTTTCGGTAACCCAGTAAAAGTCGCCACTAACAATGTCTTTAGGTTTATAAAAAATAAACGAATCGGGTAAAAGTTTCCGGAATAGATATTCAGATGGTAGCATTGCTTCCTGAATACGTTTTGCATAGTTAATGCTATCCATAATATTTTTATTTTTTACAGATAGCTCTTCTCTTTGTTTTGCAATTTCTAATGCTGCTAATTGTTTAATTCTTAATGTTTCGTTGATTTTTGTTAATTTTTTGGTTCTACTACTAACATACCACAAAACGCCAAATAAAACAATTAACACATAAAAGATATATGCGTAAATTGATTTAAATATTGGTGGTTTAACAATAATGTGAATGGAAATTTCTTGATTGTTCCATTTTAAATCGTTATTACTTCCTTTAACTCTTAAAGTATATTCTCCTGGTGCTAATGTTCCCAATTCTAAAAAGTTACGATAGCCATTATTAGTCCATGTGTTATTTAATCCTTCGAGCATATACATGTAACTGTTTTTTTGAGGTTTAGTATATTCGAGTGCAGCAAAAAAGAAAGTAAGTGAATGGTCGTTATACGATAATGTTAATTCCTTAATATTTTCAATATTAAACGTTTCTTTAATGTTATGAGAATTTGTTTTTTCGAAAGTTGTGAAAATAACAGTTGGTATAAACGGGTTGTCGTTCATTTGTGAAGGATTAAAGCTATTAAAGCCATTAGTTCCGCCAAAATATATTTCACCTGTTTTTGAGATAAATGATGCGCCATTGTTAAACTCTAACCCCTGAAGTCCAACGGCTTTATCATAAGCTCTGATTTTTAAAGTTTTATGGTCGAGCATAGCAATTCCTCTATTAGTACTCATCCAAAGATTTCCGTTTTTATCTTGTTTAATTTCATAAACAGTTCCGTTAGGGAGCCCATCTTTTTCGGTAAAATACTGAAATGTTCCGTTTCTTTTATCATAATGGTTAAGTCCGCTACCCGTACCAATCCAAATTGAGCCATCTATTTTATCTTCAAGAATTTCGTATATATAAGTATTGCTTATTTTATAATATTTATTTTTGCCGGATTTAATTTGAGAATCTTTTTCTGAGCCAATTCTATAAAATTTATTTGTTTTGTAATCGTATCTATTAAGCCCTGCTTGGGTCCCAATCCAAATTGAGCCATCTTGAGCGCACATTAGAGAAACTATATGATTATCAAAAATACTTAAAGTATCGGCAATGCTACTCCAAAATGAAGTAACGTTAAAAGTTTTCATATCAAACAATTGCAACCCAATTTCTGTTCCAACCCACATATTGTTTCTTTTATCTTCAATTATAGTATAAATGCGGTTGTTGTTAAAATTCGGGTAAAATTTAAAAGAGAAATAGTCTTTTAAATCTGAAAATTTGTTTTTTTGTTTATCATAAATAGTTATGCCATTATTAGTTCCGAGCCATAAAAGATTTCTACTGTCTTTAAATATTACGTGAACATTATCGCCAACAAGTTTTTGCCCAACAGGGGAATTTTTTGAGAAGTGTTTTACTTTACCTGTTTTTCTATTTATAATGTCTAATCCGTTATCCCATGTTCCAACCCAAATTTCATCACCATCGGCATAAATAGAGCCAATCATTTTCTCAGAAAGTTTTAAATAATTTTCACCATTATATAACAGGAATTTTTTAGGTTTTAAATCTAATTTATCAAGTCCTGAACCATCTGTACCAATAAATAAATTATGTGATTTATCTTCAAAAACAAAGTTTAAATAATCGAATGTAATGCTGTTTTCATTATTCAGTTGATTTTTATATACTTCTACAGAATGAGTTTCGGGATTAAATTTATTTAATCCTCCACCATAAGTAGCAAGCCAAAGATAACCATTGTGTCCTAAACAAATAGACGATATTGAGTTTTCGGAAATTCCTCCTTCTCCTGATTGAGCACGAAAAAAATGTTTAAACGTTTTAGTTTTTTTTTCAAATTTATTTAATCCAAAATGTGTTGACACCCATAAACCTCCGTTTTTATCGAAAATTAATCCAGTAATAAAATCATTACTTATTGAGTTTTGGTCGTTGGGATTGTTACTATAAATTTTAAATTGTTCTGATTTTCGATTAAAATATAACAATCCAATAGCCGAACCAACCCAAATTCCTTCTTGGTCTTCAAGCATTGGAAATCCTTTATCACTTCTATTTTGGCGAAAATAATCGGTTTGATATTCAAATCTTGTAAATTTTCCAGTAGCAGTATCAAGTTGGCTTAAAGCAGTAGCTGTTTTTACCCATACAGAGCCAAATCGGTCAACTAAAACACCAAAAACTTCATTTTCGCATAATGAATTTGGGTCTTTGGGGTTTGAAATATATCTCTTTATTTTATCGGTATTTTGATATAACTTATTTAAGCCGTTATTGGTTCCTATCCATACTGTTCCTAAAGTATCGTTATCTATTGAATAAACCCAGTTACCTGAAAGTGAATTTGTATCTAACGGATTATTTTGATAAAACTTAAACTTGTAACCATCGAATTTATTTAACCCGTCTTGAGTGCCAAGCCATAAAAATCCTTTTTTACCTTGAGTAATAAAATTTACAGAACTTTGCGACAAACCATTGTCAACTGTAAAATGTTCAAAAAATGCTTCGGTAACTTGTGCTATGCCTAATTTACTGATTAGCAAGAACAATAAGATTATAACAATATGTATATTTGCCTTCAATTTATATGTAAATGTAATATCGCTAAATTAATATTTCTTTTAGGACTTATGCAAAAAAAAATAAAACAGAGATAGAAAAATTAATTATTAATTATATGACCTTTTCGAATCCGTCATTTGTGAGCAGATGAGTAATAATGTGCGATGGTGATTTTTCGAATTCGGAAAACCCAAGTTTATTCCATATTGTGTCAATTTTTGAAATTGTTTGTTTGCTTGAATAAACAGGATTGGGCCAAGGGCTTTTAATTTGTGGTTTTGATGTACAATCGAACAAAACAGTTTGCTCGTTATTTATATTAATTTTTTTAATATCTCTTATAGTATCAATGTTTGCCAAACAATGCCACAATACTAATTTTTTATTATTTAGAGCAAGTCCTTTGTCGCATAATACAATGCAATTAGGAACTAATTTTTTCTCAATAAATTTGCTTAAAATAGTTTCATAATTTAAAGATGTTGAAGTAGTTGATTGCATTAAAATAATTCTATACTTCAATAAATACAAATTAATATCAGCAATATTCAGAGCTTTTAAAAGAGCAATAACAGTATTTTGTTCTTCTTTATTCCATAAATAGCTTTTATTATTTGAAGCATTAGTAATATCTATTGCCATTTTTCCGCCAAAAGCAAAATTTGTTGAGGCATGTTCTAATGCGTCTAAAGGTCCGGAAGAGAAAAACAATAAATCATTAATATTATTACTTAAAATTGATTGATACACTTGAACCTCATCATGTGGGTTTTGGGTGGTTATTATTAAAATTTTATTTAAGAACATTTGTCCCATTCCCCATAATGAATGAGCAACTTTGTGGGCTTGACCAACAAATTCGTTTTTTATTTGAACTATTACAAGATTATGTGCTACGCCATAATCGGGCATATTAATGTCAATAACTTCGGGTAAACTGGTTTTTTGCATTAATGGTAAAAAAATTCGTTCAGATGCTTTTATTAACCAATAATCTTCTTGGGGTGGTATTCCAACAATTGTTGCAGGATATATTGCATTTTTACGATTTGTTATGCAAGTTATATGAAATAACGGGTAATGAGCAGGTAACGAATAAAATCCGGTATGGTCGCCAAATGGACCTTCGTTCACTAATGGTTCGGTTGGGTCAACAAAGCCCTCTATAACAAAATCGGCATCTGCAGGCACTTCAAGAGCTTGTGTAATGCACTTAATTAATTTTACAGATTTTTTTCTTAAAAATCCTGCAAGGATATATTCATCAATTCCATCGGGTAGTGGGGCAGAGGCACAATATGCATAAACAGGGTCGCCACCTAATACAACGGCAATTGGAATTTTCTTTTTTAGTTTTAAATATTCCGAAAAGTGTCTTGCTCCGGTTTTATGCAAATGCCAGTGCATTCCGGTTTCTGTTTTTCCAAAAACCTGCATTCTGTACATTCCTGCGTTTCTTATTCCAGTTACAGGGTCTTTTGTGTTAACAACAGGTAATGTAATAAATTTGCCACCGTCAAAGGTCCAGCATTTTAATATTGGAAGTGATGAAAGAGTAGGGTTTTTATTAATAATTTCCTGACAAGGTGCATTGTGTTTAATTGATTTGGGGAAATATGAAGAAATCTTTTTTAACTGCAAAAGGGTATTGATTTTTGATTTTAATGTAGTTTTTGGTTGAAGTAAATTATTTATAATTGAATTGAACTCATTTTCAAGAGCTTCAAAACTGTTAATATTTAATGCGATACAAATTCTTTCTTTATTGCCATAAGCGTTAATTAGTAACGGAAAGTTTGTGCCGTTATTTTCAAATAAAAGTGCTTTGTTTTGAGATGCGCTTTTTGAAATTCTATCAGCAACCTCAGCTATTTCGAGTTCCGGGTTAACATATTCTTTTATCCTGATTAGCTGATTTTTCGCTTCAAGGATTTTAACAAATTCATTTAAACCATTATATGCCATTATTTAATTTGTGATTTTTTTTGTCAATTGCAAATATACTTTTTTTCAAATACAATTGGACTTTTTTGTTGTAACTTAATATGTGGTTTATCATAGTTGTATTTGTTTTAAAGTTATTAATCACAAACCATAAATTTTACGAGATTTATCTTATATTTTTTTACTTTTGCTAAATCAAATAATTTAAGAAAAGATTATAAGTATATGGCTAACAATAATTTTTGTGTAATAATGGCAGGTGGAATAGGAAGCAGGTTTTGGCCACTTAGCAGAATTTCTCGCCCTAAGCAATTTCTTGATATTTTAAATACTGGAAAAACATTTTTACAAGAGACATTTGTTCGATTTAGAGATATTTGTCCAGTTGAAAATATTTATATTGTTACAAATAAAGACTATAAAGATATTGTATTTGAGCAACTTCCAGAAATCAGCCATGAGCATGTATTACTCGAACCTCAAAGAAAAAATACTGCTCCCTGTATTGCTTATGCAAATTATACGATTTTAAAACGTAATCCAAAAGCAAATATAGTTGTTGCTCCATCTGACCATTTGATTACTGATACCGATGAATTTAAAAATACAATTATAAAAGGGCTCGAATTTGTTGAAAATAATGACGCTTTATTAACAATAGGAATAAAACCACAACGTCCCGAAACCGGTTATGGCTATATTCAAGTTAATAAAGACGAAAAAATTAATGGCAAATTATTTAGAGTAAAAACTTTTACCGAAAAACCTGATATTAAAATGGCTAAAGTTTTTTATGAAAGTGGCGAGTTTTATTGGAATAGTGGTATTTTTATCTGGAATATTAAAACAATTAATAAAGCTTTCGAAACTCATTTGCAGGAAGTGGATGCACTATTTAAAGAAGCTTTTCAATTCTTTTCAACTTACAAAGAAGATTACGCTATTTCAACTGTTTATGCAGAATGTAAAAATATTTCGATTGATTATGGTATAATGGAGAAAGCCAGTAATGTTTATGTTATATGTGCCAATTTTGGATGGTCTGATATTGGAACTTGGGGTTCACTTTTCGAAAACTTGCCTAAAAACGATAATAATAACGTTATTAACGGAGAAAATATAGTTACATATAATACCGAAAATTCTATTGTTAACGTACCTAATAATAAACTTGTAGTTATTAATGGTTTATCAGATTTTATAGTTGTTGATACAAATGATTCACTATTAATTTGTAAAAAATCTGATGAGCAACAAATCAGACAAATAGTAAATGATATTAAAATTAAAAAGGGTGACAACTACATTTAAAAACACCAAGTTCCAAATCTCAAATACCAAGAGGGCTTGTGTACAAGGCTTGGGTTTTGGAGTTTGGAATTTGAGTCTTGGTTCTTAAATTACTTTTTTTTAATATTCCCACAAGTCGTGTTCAAACTTAAACACTTTATCTTTTATATTATCCGATTCTAATAATGCATCTAAACCTTTTGTATATTGGTCAATACGACGATTATCATAAACATTGGTTTCTTTATAAATAAAACTGCTAAAACGACGTTTAAAGAAAATATCATCGAATGTACGACGTTCGGCATCAGAATATGGGTTAAAAACTTCGTGATTTGCTAAAAGTAAGCGAACAGCAGGAAAATAAACCCAGCAAACTTGTTTCGGAGTGAGTTCTTTTTCTTCTGTTGAGTCAGTTTTAACAGCTGTTTCATTCAGTGCAGCTGCTTTTTCATACAACCTAATAGGACATAACCCAACAATTCTAACCTCAAGCATGGCACGTTGCTTGTCGAAATACCATACTTCTTTTATCATTAATCGTTGAACTTCTTTAGTTTCTCTTGGAATGGCAATTAACTTTTTTGTTTGTTCTCCGGTTTCGGGGTCTTCTACATATGTTGTATCAGTTCTAACTCCAAACTTTTCATCTATTTGAGCTGATGTCATAGGTGTTGTAAATTCATCATCAGTTGGGTCATAAACCACTAACCCTTCTTGCGCAACGCCATACAAAAGCAAATCAATTAAGCTATATCTGTCATCCGTTTTAGTAGTAGGGAAATACAATGGGTGATTGAGTTTTTCACGCAAATCAAGCATCCTCCAAAGTTTTTTCGACCACATCATATCAGCTTCGCGAAGATGATGATATGGAACAGGTTTACGTGCAGGAACATGTTCTTTTACGTAAACTCCATCTAATACATTGCTAACCTGAGCAATTGCAAAGGGAGCAATAAAGATGGAAATTGTTAAAATTAAAATTATTTTTTTCATAACCAAAATTTTTAAGGTTATTGCATTTTAAATGAAATTGAACCTATATCAGTAATTACACCATCTGGACCTTTAGCTCTAACGTTTTCTATACGCACTTTTTTGCCTTTTTGCACTTTACTAATTAAAGAAAGCTGTTCCGGAGTAAACCTTCCACCTTGTGCAAGTTTTTCGTCTTCAAAACCGTTAATTGTAGCTGAAACTGAAAAACTTACTACAGAAAATTTTAATTCAAAATCAAAGTTTTCAAGAGTAGCAGCAGGTCCTGTTTGAGCTGCTAACAAGCCTTTATTAATATTACCACCTTTTAGATTAGCACATGTTGGTACAGGAGGTGGAACTCTTTTTATTCTGAATTCTTTTGAGCCCATACTTCTCGAAGTCCCTTTATCATCTTTTGCATTTACACTTATATTACATTTACCAACTTTTGTAACACGAGCAATCCAGCCACCTTTACCTGACTTTGAAAGCGAACCACCTGAACAAGAAGCTGAAATTTGGTCGTCGCGGAAACCAGGAACAGAAATTTCAATAGGATTATCTACACCAATATATAAAACGTTCATTTTTGTTGGCGATACTACTGCCATTGGAGGTGCAACTGTAAATTCTATATTATATTTTCCACCCGATTTAACAGGGTAAGGTTTAAATTTTCCGGTTGAGGCATTAAATACATTAATAATAGCGGCATAACTATGTGTTCCAATACCGGCACCTTCTACTAAATATTTTCCTATACCATGTCGAATATTTAGAGTTTTAACATTACCTAAAAGTTTACCATTAACTGAATCGTAAGAATCTCCAATCATTACTTTTGATGCAGTATCAGAAGAACTAAAAGCTGCTATAAACAAATCTGATTCGTATTTATCGCCAGAAATTAAATAATTAGATTTTGGTATAACACGTGGAGCAACTGTGTCGAATTTAAAATCGGTTGCACCAATACCACCAAGTAAAGTCTGTATTACTACAGCTTCGGCATTTTTAACCTGATTTTGAATTTGTGTTAGCAATGTTATTGTAGCAGCACATGGTATTTCAGAAAATAATTTTGTTTCCCAATGTTTTTCTTCCGGCTTATCAGCATCAAAATTTTTGTCATCGGCTGTATTTATACCCAATTCTCCTAATCCTTTAATAGTTGCCTGTTTATCGGCAAGGATGATTTTAGGGTTATTCAATAAGGCAAATAAATTCTTCTTTAATTCAATTAGCTTATTTTTAAGTTCTCTTGCTTTTCCTTGAGACCCATCTTCACTTGTTTTGAGCATAATTAAATTAGGTACATCTCGGTTTTCTTTGTTCTCAAAAGAAGATAAGTCTTGCTCAGTTTTTTCTGCCTCTGCTTTAGTTTTAGCATCAGTCTGCATTATAATATTAACTTTTAAGTTTTTAATGAAGGTATCCACTTCAAGTGTTAACTTTTTAGCACTCATTGCAGCATCATAATACGGAGTAACCTTTATTGGGTCGTTTTGCTTTGCAACGGAAAGTGCATCATAAGTAAAACCATTCCTTAAAGTGAAGTTAGTATTTGTTTTAATAAGTCCTTCATTTACAATAACGAAAGCATTGAGGATATCTTTTGAAACATTTAAGGCAAGCATAGCCGTCAAAAAAAGATACATCATCCCTATCATCTTCTGCCTCGGGGTTTCAGGACAATTCGTTGCACCCATATTCTATAATTGTTTTTTAATAAATGAATTTATTTGGAATTAATATTATTTTGAAAAATTCATAGCCGAAAGCATATTGCCATAAATTGTATTCATTGCACTTAAGTTTTGACTTAATTTAGAAATTTCTTCACGATATTTTTTAACATCGTCGGCAGAATTTTTCATGTTAACCATAATATCTTCCATTCCTGTAAATAAATTTTTTGCAGATTCAAAATGTTCATTAGAATCTTGTAATTGCAATTCATATATAGAGTTTAATGCTACAAGATTTTTAGACATTATTTGTAATTGTTCGCTATAACTTTTTGAACCATTTTTAGTGTTTTCAAATTCTGCATTCATTGTTTCAGATAATTGATTGTACGATTCAGAAAGTTTTTTACCTGAACTGTTTATCTCTTTAGCTATTTCGGTTCCGCTATTTGTTATAGTATTACCAAAAGAAGCTATGCTATTATCAAAAACTTCAGAAAGTTTTTTACCTGAACTATTTATCTCTTTAGCTATTTCGGTTCCGCTATTTGTCATTGTATTTGCAAAAGATGCAGCACTGCTATTAATAACTTCAGAAAGTTGCTTTCCCGAATTAGTAATCATACTCGAAACTTTATTTCCGCTTTGTGTAATAGTATCAGAGAAAGTGTTAACACTTCCGGAAACAAGTTCAGCAGATTTTTCGTAAGATTTTGAAAGACTGTTTGCTGAATTATTTAATGATTGAGCAGATTTCCCATATAAATCGGCAAATTCACTAACTTTTAAAGAAGCTTTATCGAAACTTGCCACATAATTATTTGATGCAACACTTGCATCAGAAACATCAGAAAGTTTTTCTGTAGTTTCGTTTAAAGAACGTAACCCATTACCTAATTTTTCGAAAAGTTCTGGAGTAATGTCTGAACTATTTATAAGTTCATCAAATCTTTCTAAAGCACTTTTTTTAGAATTTTTATCTTTTTTCTTTAAATCTTCGTCTTCAATCTCATCGTGCATTCCTGCTAACACAGGATAAGCCAAACTCCAATCCCACTCTTGGTGAAGTGGTTCAAAAGCTGATGTAAAAAATATAAACGCTTCGGTACTAAGTCCTAATACAAGCATTGTACCTGAACCAGTCCAGTGCATAATTTTAAACATAGCACCTACAAGTACTACGGATGCTCCCCATCCATATACTTTCGACATGAAGACTTTCCAACCTCTTGTTTGAGTCATTTCGTTTAAACTAAATCCCATTTTTTTAAAATTTAAAGGTTAATATTAGAGTTAAAAAATTAATAAACTTGTGAACCAGAACCACCATCGTTAAAGTCGCGACCTAAGAATGCTCTTACGCAACGAAAACCAATGTATGATTTTGCAGTATCCTGATATTCATAAGAACGAGTGCCACACTGCATGTAATATGAAATATCTTTCCATGAACCACCACGAATAATTTTACGTTTACGAACAGGTGGGTCATCGGGAAGGGCTTCGTAAGTATAATCCGGACTTAAATCGTCAGTCCAACTGTATGCAGATTCGTCGAATGCATTACTTGTCCATTCCGAAACATTACCACCCATATCATAAAGTCCCCATTCATTTGGGTCATTACTTGCTACAACTAAAGTATATATACCGCCATCAGCCGAGTAATTACCACGCATAGGTTTAAAGTTTGCAATATAGCATCCTTTATAATTTTGTGTATAATAACCTCCCCATGGATACATGGCACCTTTTAATCCACCACGAGCTGCGTATTCCCATTCCGATTCGGTTGGCAATCTATAATCTTGTACAAAAGTTTCACCCATAGATTGTAAGAAATAACTATTTAATAATTGAGTTCTCCAAACGCAAAATGCACGAGCTTGCCTCCAAGAAACACCTACTACCGGATAGTTGTCAAAAGCTGGATGCCAAAAATAATTTGTATATGGTTCGTTAAAAGAATAAGTAAAGTCGCTTACCCAACAAAGTGTATCAGGGTAAACATTAACGACATCTCTTACTATATAAGATGAACGGTCTTTAATTGCAATTCTTTGTCCTTTTGTAGCACTTTTAAAATTATAATCAGTTACTTGACCGTCATATTTACTACTATCAGCATTCCAAGCACGCCGAGCTTCGATATTAAAATCGTATTTTTTAGCAGCCTGATGTAAATCAATCCAAAAATATTCAAAATTTAATTTTCTGGTATCTAACTCTTTACGACGATAGAAACGTTCTTGTTCAGGAAGAAATAATTCGTTTAATATTTCACGTTGGTCAGCATCGTCCCATTTTATTTTTTCTTCCCAATTAATAAAAGGTGGATTTACATCTTCACCAAATTCGTTTTGGGTTATTAAATATTGGTCTAATTGTGCACCTAAAAGTTTAGCAGCAATTGAGTCGCGAACCCACTCTACAAATTGACGATATTCGTTATTTGTAATTTCTGTTTCATCCATCCAAAATGGAGGGATAGTTACAGTTTTTGTTTCTGCAGTCATTGCCCAAGGTACGTCTTGGTCATCTGGTCCCATGTTATAACTACCACCTGTGATAAATAACATACCATAAGGTTGAGGCTCAAACCAAGCTTCTCTGTTAGCAACTCCAACGAGTTCACCATTTCCTGAGTTAGAACAACTGTTTAATCCAGTTATTGCAATAAACAATATTAAAACTATTACTAAAGTTTTCATAGGGCATTTATTTATTATGAGAACTTATTATTATCATTTTTATTATAAGAATCTAACACTACCATATTTTCCTCTTGGACCAGCTTTAGCAATTGTAAAGCAATATTTAGCCATAAATTCGACAGAACCTTTTTCATAAGACTTTAATTTAGAGATTGTTAAGTCGTAGGCAATTGCAAAAGTAATATTTGATTGAGTTGTAAATCCAACCATTGCAACAATTGCATCGCCAAAACGATAAGTTAATCCTCCACGAAATTGACGACGAAATTCGAGTAATAAATTAAGGTCGTATTGATTTGTGCGTCCATCTGATTTAATAAATGCTGACGGATTTAATCCCCAATTTTTATCGGGTAATTGAATGTATGAGCCAGCAATTATATAATAATGTCTTGCTACAAAAGGCATTTTTCCTGATTGGTATTTTAAATCGGGTTGAGTAAGGTGAGTTGATGATATACCGCCATAAATTTTATCATCTTTGGCACGATAAAAAATGCCGAAATCTGCATCAAAAACATACTTATTTTCGGAATGTGGAATTGCAGGGTCGGAATATGGATTAGATGCACCGGGTACTTTATTTAATTTATCTGGTGTAATCCAGTCGCCATTTAATGATTTGTTAACAAAACCCAATCCTAATCCTAAACCTAATGAACCAGTTCCTATTTGTAATCTATAAGCATAAGTTAAATTCAAATACATGTTTTTTTCAAAACCTATATTATCGCTGATAATATTTATACCTACACCACTATTAATACTTGGAATTGCCATATCGCCACTAAATACCATTGTTTTAGGTGCACCATCGAAACCCATCCATTGCGACCTGTAAAGTACTGATGCACAAATGGCTTCGTTACTTCCAGCAAATCCTGGATTAACTGGTAGAATATTGTATTTATTTAGGCTTAATTGTGGGTCTTGCTGTGCAAGAATATTAAATCCCATAAAAATTAATGCCAAAAGAGAAATTATTTTCCTCATATTCAGATGTTTACTTCTCTAAGTTTATGTATAAATTCCATTTTATCACAGCGTAAAGTAAATAATAATATTCTTTAAAAACAAATTTTATATTTTTTTTACTAATATTTTAAAACGTTTCGACTTTGTACGCATATAAATTATAAAAGTTATTTTTTATTTTAAAAATTTTATTTTGAGCAATAATAAACGTTATGTTTTTTTGCTTAATTTTAAAATTAATTAACGCAAATGTATTATTAAATATTGTGTAACAACTATTTTTTAGCAGATTTTTTGAAAAAATTTCCACCACCTATCTGGAACATTTCCCGAACATGCTTTCTGATAATCTGAATATGAGCAAGATATGATTAAATGTTTTTCGAATTTTGATTTAGGGTATGGAACTTCCATCCACCATCTTTCGCTTATTTTACTTTTATAAAATGTTATTGATGAATCTTTGCCAATTTCAACATAAAATTTCAAAATATAATTTGATTTTTTTTGCGGGTTTTCAATTTTGCGCTGAGAGAATCCTTCTAAAAAATACCATATTGCTTGTGCTGTCAACATAGCTTCTGAATTGTTAAAGCTTTCGCCATAAAAACAAATATTAGATAATCTGTCACTTGTACCGGAATATTTAGCGAGTTGGCAAAATTCTCTTGCATCTAAACCGTTTGGTGAATCAATATTAGTAGCGATAATTGTACCTTTAATTGATTTAATATTAAAAGTTGCTAAATCGGCATCGCGAAATAATGGTTCTGTGTCTGTAATATTAGATTGAACAATACCTAATCTAATTGTATCAAAATATAATCGCGAAAGTATGTTTAGTTCTGTTGGTGAAACAAAATAAGTTTGATAACCTAATAAAGTATAGTTAAAAAGACAATTGTTTTTGCGCATTATAATTTGGGGCAAGAAGTGTACTTTGTTTTCGTCAATATTTTTATGTTTCAAATTTATTTTATAATCAACTGAAACTATGTTAATTGGTTTATTTATTTCTTCAAATGCAAGATATGAGCCAAATGGAATATTGTTATTGTTACCTATTATAATGGTAGTTATATTTTTTTGATGTAAAATGTTTAAAACTTCACGAATACCATAAATAGTGTCATTTGGTTTATTTCCACATTTTAAATTTCCTAAATCAACAACACTTATATTAAAAGGTGCAAACAATGAATATAGGTATTCTCTTATTTTATTGCATGGGTTTACAATGTTAAGAGCTGAAACGTCATTTATTCCTAATATTGCTACTTTAGCTTTTCCTAATTCAACTAATTTATTTTTGGTTGAATATATGTTGATTTTATTTATGAAACGAGATTTTTCGTCATAGTTAAGGGTGGCTATGTTATTTAAATTTACCGGATTTAAAAAATCAAGTAATTGTTCCATTATTTATTTTGCTTCTTTATTTTCTTTGAAGTTTTAGCTTTTTTCTGTGTAACTTTAGTTTTTTCGACTTTAGGCTTTTTTTCGGGGCTTTGCTTTATTATTTCAATTACATCATTATATGTTAAAACATTCCACTCATTTTTAGAAGGTATACGATAATTTAATTCATTGAATTTTATATAAGCTCCATATTTGCCTTTTACTATTTTTAAGTTAGAATCTTCTTTAAATTCTTTTAATGTGCTATTGCTAATTTGGTTTTGTTTCTCAACAATTAATTCGATTGCTCTTTCGATAGTAATTTTATAAGGGTCATCAATGCCTTTCTTTAGTGAATAAAATTTTCCATCGTGCATTGCATAAGGTCCAAAACGACCAATATTTACAACTATTTCTTTATCTTTATATAGCCCAAGTTTTCTTGGTAATTCAAAAAGCTCTAATGCTTCTTCAAGTTTTATTGTTTCTAAATATTGGCTTTTTTTGAGACTTGCATATTTTGGTTTTTCATTTTCAGTTTTTTCACCCATTTGAACATAAGGTCCGAATTTTCCAAATTTCACATAAATTGGTTTGCCTGTTTTAGGGTCGTTTCCTAATAATCTTTCGGTATTATTTCTTTCTACTTTTTTTGAACTCTCTTCAATTTTTGAATGGAATTTACTGTAAAAACTTTTTAACATTTTAACCCATTCGGTTTTTCCTTCGGCAATTTTATCAAATTCTAATTCAACTGAAGCTGTAAAATTAAAATCAATGATATCAGAAAAATTATCTACTAAAAAATCATTAACAATCATTCCTATTTCTGTAGGAAATAGTTTTGATTTTTCGAAATTATAATTCTCGTTTTTAAGTATTTCTTTTATAACGTTATTTGTAAGAGTAACTGAATTAACTTGACGCTCTTTTCCTGGTCTGTCTTCTTTTACAACATATTCGCGTTTAATAATAGTAGTAATAGTTGGTGCATAAGTTGATGGGCGACCAATTCCTAATTCTTCCATTTTTCTTACCAAACTTGCTTCAGTGTATCTTGCAGGATGATGGTTGTATTTTTCATCAGCAGTAATGCTTTTCATTTCTATCTTTTGATTTTTTTGCATAGGAGGAAGCAATGAAACTCCCTGTTCTTCGGTATCTTCGTCGGTTGATTCCATATAAACTTTTAAGAATCCGTCAAACTTTATAACTTCGCCTGTGATTGTAAATTGTTCAGAAGCATTTGAAACATCAATAGTTACAATGGTTTTTTCGATTGCGGCATCGCTCATTTGAGAAGCTATTGCTCTTTTCCAAATTAATTCGTATAATCTTTTTTCGTTAGCAGAAGCCGATACAGTATTACTTGAAAAATATGTGGGACGTATAGCTTCGTGAGCTTCTTGGGCTCCTTTAGATTTTGTTTGAAACTGACGGGTTTTACTATATTGTTTTCCGAATTTTTGTTCAATTTCTTTTTTTGATGTTGCTATTGCTAAATCGGAAAGATGAACAGAATCGGTTCGCATATAAGTAATGTGTCCCGACTCGTATAGTTTTTGAGCCAAAGTCATTGTTTGCAAAACCGAAAAGCCGAGTTTACGACTTGCTTCCTGCTGCAGGGTAGATGTTGTAAATGGTGGTGCAGGAGATTTTGTAGATGGTTTTATTGAAATATCTGAAATAGTAAATGTTGACTTTTTACATTTTTCGAGAAAATCAATAGCTTCTTTTTTAGTCGCAAATCCTTTTTGAATGTCGGCTTTTACTTCGTATTTTTTTTCATTTTGAGCAGTAATAATAAAAATTCCAGAAACTTTATATTGTGAAGAAGGTTTAAAGGCAAAAATTTCGCGTTCTCTTTCAACTATTAATCTTACGGCTACCGATTGAACTCTACCAGCCGAAAGGCTTGGTCTAATTTTTTTCCATAAAAGTGGAGAAAGTTCGAAACCAACTAATCTGTCGAGAATTCTGCGAGCTTGTTGTGCGTTAACTAAATCATAATCAATATCTCTCGGGTTGTTAATAGCATTTTGAATTGCGTCTTTTGTAATTTCGTGAAAAACAATTCTGCGAGTGTTTGCTTTTTTTAAGCCGAGTGTTTCGAATAAATGCCAAGCAATTGCTTCTCCTTCGCGGTCTTCATCAGAGGCTAACCATACAGTTTTAACTTTTTTTGCATTTTTTTTTAATTCAGCGACTATTTTAAGTTTATCTTCCGGAATTTCGTAGTTTGGTTTAAAATTATCTTCAATTTCTACACCAAGTTTCTTTTTTGAGAGGTCGCGTATATGACCAAAACTTGATTTAACAATGTATCCTTCGCCAAGGAATTTCTCAATAGTTTTAGCCTTTGCAGGAGATTCTACTATTACTAAATTTTCTTCCATGTATTTTATGTAATTTTGGCGTGCAATTTATATATTTTATCTTTAAAGATTAATTTTATGCTCTTTTTTTATAATTAAAATATAATTATTCATATTGTTATGAAAGAAAAAAAATCTGAAAGTGCTGATAATAAGAAACATAAAATTTATATAAAAATTTTATGGTTTCTTTTTATTTTTCCTGTTATATCTATATTTATTCTATTTTTTTGTATTTCGCAAGGTTATTTGGGATATATGCCAAGTTTTAGCGAAATGGAAAATCCCAAAAATAATCTTGCTTCCGAAGTTATTTCAAGCGATGGAGTTGTTTTAGGAACTTATTTTAAAGAAAATCGCTCTAATGCAAAATTTGAAAACCTGTCGTCTTATCTTGTAAAAGCATTAGTTGCTACCGAAGATGCTCGATTTTATTCTCATTCAGGGGTAGATATAAGAGCAATTGGTCGTGCTGTTTTTGGTACCGGGCGTAAAGGAGGAGGTAGCACAATTACGCAGCAATTAGCCAAAATGCTTTTTCCCCGAGAAGAGTTTTCAAACATTTTCTCAAAAATTATAAGAAAATTTCGAGAATGGGTAATGGCAGTTAAACTCGAAAAACGTTATACAAAAGAAGAAATTATAACGATGTATTTTAATAAGTTCGATTTTTTAAACTTAGCTGTAGGAATAAAATCGGCTGCAAAAGTTTACTTTAATTCTGAACCCGACTCGTTAAAAATTGAACAAGCAGCAATGTTGGTAGGAATGGCTAAAAATCCTTCACTTTACAATCCTCTACGTCGCGAAGATTTGACAAAGCAAAGACGAAATATTGTATTAAATCAAATGAAAAAATATGAATATATTACCAAACAACAATATGATTCACTAAAACAATTGCCTTTAGGTGTTAAATTTCAAAAAGTTGACCAAAAAGAAGGTATTGCAACATATTTTAGAGAATATTTACGAACAATTATGGGTGCAAATAAACCTTCGTCTGACGAATATATTGACAAACAAAAATACTATGAAGATTCACTTGATTGGGAAACAAACCCCCTATATGGATGGTGTAATAAAAACTCAAAACCCAATGGCACTCCTTATGATATTTATAAAGATGGATTAAAAATTTATTGCACAATAAATTCGAAAATGCAGAAATATGCCGAATATGCTTTAGCAAAGCATTTAAAAGAAGAGATTCAAATTAAATTTTTTAAAGAACAGAAAGGAAGAAAAAAAGCACCATTTGCATGGAATGTTAATGATAAACAAATTGATGAAATAATGACTCAATCTATGAAACGAAGTGATAGATACAGGACTCTGAAATTGAAAGGGCTATCTTCAGAAGAAATTGAAAAAACATTTCACGAACCTGCTCCAATGTCTGTTTTTTCTTGGAAAGGTGATATAGATACAATACTTACCCCATGGGATTCTATGCGGTATTATAAATTTTATTTACAGGCAAGTTTAATGTCAATGGAACCGCAAACAGGTTTTGTGCGAGCTTATGTTGGTGGCATAAACTATAAACATTTTCAGTACGATATGGTAAAGTTAGGAAAAAGGCAGGTAGGGTCAACATTTAAACCATTTTTATATACTTTAGCTATGCAAGAAGGTTATTCGCCTTGTTACGAAGTACCGGATATCCCTGTAACTTTTGAACTTCCCGATGGGAGTAGCTGGACCCCAAAAAATAGTGGTAAAACAAAACGAGATGGACAATTAGTAACTTTAAAATGGGCATTAGCAAATTCTATTAATTTTATTTCCGCATGGTTAATGAAACGTTATAATCCTTATGCAGTTATAAACATTGTAAGAAAAATGGGAGTAAAGAGCAAAATTGACCCAGTCCCTTCGCTTTGTTTAGGTACCCCAGAATTATCTGTTGCCGAAATGGTTGGAGCATTTGCTACATTTGGTAATCATGGCATTTATACACAACCAATTTTTGTTACAAAAATTACTGATAAAAATGGAAATGTTCTTTCAACATTTAAACCAACCAGAACCGAAGCTATTAGTGAAGAAACAGCATATTTAATGCTCGAATTATTACGTGGAGTTGTTTCATTTGGAACAAGTTGGAGAGTTAAAGGAGTGTATAAAGTTGAAGGCGATATTGCAGCAAAAACAGGCACTACCCAGAATCAATCAGATGGTTGGTATATGGGATTAACTCCGCATTTAATGACCGGTGTATGGGTTGGTGGCGAGGATAGAGCAATTCACTTTAACAGCATAGAAAATGGACAAGGTGCAAGTATGGCTCTTCCAATTTGGGCTTATTATATGAATAAAGTTTATGAAGACAAATCGTTAAATTTCTCGACTAAAGATGTTTTTGAAAAACCAAAAAATATTAAAATAAATTTAGATTGTAGTAAAGATGATGAGAAAAATATTAATCACGACATTATTGAAGGTGTTGATTTATAACAATTGACTATTTATTATTTTGTAAAAAAATATTATTTTATGTAGTGTTTGTCCGTAAAGTCGAGAGAACTTGTAAATTTATGTCAGAATTTTATTATCAGGAACTTATGGGAATATGGTATAAAGGTATATGGTATAATGGTTTAGCCGTCATTCCTTCTTTCCTTATACCCTATACCTCTATACCCTATAAATTAAAATGTTGATATTATGGACAGACTCTATGTATAGGCAAATAATAGTGCCTAATATCAATAGTTTTCCACTTAATCTGCCTGCTGGCTATAGTAGGACTAAAGATTGAAGTGATTGCTTTTTTATGATAATTATAAGGTACTCAAAGGATTTGCTCACTATTATATTTATTCATGTTTGATTTTCTTCGACAAATTTAAAATCTCAATGCAAAAAATATGCTTAATCAATAAATTTCTTATTTTTGCATAATAATTTTTCAATAATAGATATATGACAACGAAGCAGAAAAATAAAATAAAACTATCAAACATTGAAAATGACAAAGCAAAAGAAATGTTTCTTGTTTTATATAATGACGATGTTAATACTTTTGATTTCGTAATTAAATCACTTGTTAGTATTTGTAAGCATGAACCACAACAAGCCGAACAATGTGCAATTATTACTCATTTTAAAGGTAAATGTGATGTAAAAAAAGGTGATTTTAATGAGCTTAAACCCATGAAAGACCGTTTAATAAGTAAAGGGTTGTCGGCTGTAATAGAATAATTATGTTAATAGCAATTATAATTTTTTTAATTTTAGGAATAATTTTAACAATAATTGAAATTGTTATTATTCCCGGCTCCACTGTTGCTGGTGTTGGGGCTTTAATAATGTTTGCGTTAGGCATATACTTTTCTTATTCTACTTATGAAACACAAATTGGAAATTATGTACTTGCCGGTACAATATTATTTTTGATTATTGCTATAGCTATTTCCTTAAGGGCGAATACTTGGAAAAGATTTATGTTGAACACAAATGTTGATGGAGTTGCCAACACAATAGAAACTGATATTAAAATTGGAGATACCGGAATTACAGTTGCAAGGCTCAATCCAATGGGTAAGGTACTTGTAAATAATGAATATTACGAAGCCAAAACAATAAACGAAATGATTGACCCGGATACTGAAATTATTATAGTTAAAATAATAGGTAATACCTTAATTGTTAAATCTTTAAATAAATAAATTATGTTAACAGGTTCAGCACTTTACATTGCCGTAGCCATTGCAGGAGTGATAGGCTTATGGATTATTCTTTATTTTATTCCAATAGGATTATGGTTCTCAGCTTTAGTTTCGGGAGTTCGTATCTCATTAATACAGTTAATATTAATGCGATGGAGAAAAGTACCGCCTGCAGTTATTGTAAACTCCATGATTGAAGGCACAAAAGCCGGAATTATATTAAACAGAAACGAGATGGAAGCACATTATCTTGCAGGTGGTCATGTGCAACTTGTTGTTCATGCTTTGGTTTCGGCAGGTAAGGCAAACATCGAATTAAGTTTTAAAATGGCTACTGCTATTGACCTTGCAGGTAGAGATGTATTTGAAGCTGTGCAAATGTCGGTAAATCCAAAAGTTATTAATACTCCAGCAATTGCTGCCGTTTCAAAAGACGGAATTCAGCTTATTGTAAAAGCTCGCGTTACTGTTCGTGCAAATATTAAACAATTAGTAGGAGGTGCAGGCGAAGAAACTATTATTGCTCGCGTTGGCGAAGGAATTATTTCTTCAATAGGTTCGTCAGGTACTCATAAGTTAGTTTTAGAAAATCCAGATTCAATATCGAAAGTCGTTTTAAGAAAGGGACTTGACAGCGGAACTGCTTTTGAAATTCTTTCTATTGATATTGCAGATATTGATATTGGAAAAAATATTGGTGCTATATTGATGACCGACCAAGCCGAAGCCGATAAAAAAATTGCACAGGCAAAAGCCGAAGAACGTCGCGCTATGGCTGTTGCTTTAGAACAGGAAATGATTGCCAAATCGCAGGAAGCAAGAGCAAAGGTTATTGAAGCCGAAGCTGGTATTCCAATGGCTATTGCCGAAGCGTTTAGAAGCGGCAATTTAGGAATAATGGATTATTATAAACTAAGAAATGTTCAGGCAGATACAAGTATGCGCGAATCAATTTCTAAAGGTGGCACAAACGACCCTAAAAAATAAAACTATCCTTAAAACTAAAAAAAAAATCAAGTTACAAATTTCTATACGCAATCGCTCGCATCCTGCTA
The DNA here is from genome assembly GCA_036171495.1 of Bacteroidales bacterium. Classification (GTDB taxonomy): domain Bacteria; phylum Bacteroidota; class Bacteroidia; order Bacteroidales; family GWA2-32-17; genus GWA2-32-17. Next base: position 310 of record JAVHRE010000487.1, on the reverse strand, counting down.
GTGATTCTCACTTTGGGATTTTGGACAGTTTATAGTGGTAAGAATCTAATTCTAAATTCTAACTTCATACTCACGCAATCGCTCGCATCCTGCGAGTGATTCTCTTACTTCCAAATTCCAAACTTAAAGAAAAATCACTTGGAATTTGAAATTTGGTTTTTGAGATTTCTGTTGTAAGTTGGGATTTGCGTTATTAGAGTTCAACTAAAATAAATTTTGTATTTAGTATTCTATTTCTTATTTTTGCATGCTTTCAGGAGAGGTGGGTGAGTGGCTGAAACCAACAGTTTGCTAAACTGTCGTACTGAGT
>JAVHRE010000486.1:5084-7823 GCA_036171495.1 Bacteroidales bacterium | reverse complement strand
AAAAGCATAAAATCAATACGACCAGTACATGGGAAACGTATAATTTTAACATTTGAAGCATATTTTATACGGCTGGTACCTGTTAAATCGGCTCCCGCATAAGTGCACCAGTTGCAAACAAAAGCAACTACTTTAGGTTCGAAATCTGACATCTTTATAATGTTTAATTATTAATGATTAATGTTTAATGATATTTTTTGAAGTTTTAATAATTGAAGTTAATAATTTGATTAATTCAATAGCATCTTTATTAATTGACTCATATTCAGTTTCAGATAAATAATTTGTTGAATAAAGTAATTCAATCCAATATAATGTTTCATTACATTCTTTCTGTGCAATTGCGAATTTATGAATAAAGTCAGACTTTGATTCAGCATAATCTCCTTCTCTAATGTTTGCACCAATACCGATTCCACTTCTTAATAATTGTTTACTAATTACAAATTCTTTCTTTTCCTCAACAAAATATTGATATAATTTCACTATTCTAATTGCAAATTTTAAACTTTTTTCTTTAATGACATTCTCTTTCATCTGGGTTCTAATTAGTGTTTGTCCATAATATCCGATTTCTGCGTTATTCTCGTTTTTAAAATCAGTCATTCCGCTTAGGCGGAATTTCTGATTATTAAAAACTTCGAATGTCTTGAACTCGAACATTCTGACTCAAACACTGACTTTATAGACAGACACTAATTAATCATTAATCGTTAACCATTAATCATTATTTTAATAATCATTTAGTAAAGCAACAACTTCAGTATAAACTTGCTCGTTGGTATAACCGTACAAATCAATAGATTTAGAACGGCACAATGCAACACAAGTTCCACAACCCTGACAAAGCCCTTCGTTTATTTTAGCAACAGTTTTAATTATTTTTCCATCTCTGGTTTTGTATTCTTCACGCTCAATTGCCTGATATGGACAAACCGGTTGACACATAAAACAACCTACACAAGTTGAATACATAGGAGGACCCATGCGATTAACTATAGCAACTAAAGGTTCGCGTGTAAGTTCATTTTGAGAAAATAAAATTGCAACTTTTACAGCGGCACCAGAAGCTTGGGAAACAGTATCGGGAATATCTTTTGGATTCTGACAAGCACCTGCTAAAAAAATACCGGCAGTATTAGTTTCAATAGGTTTTAATTTTGGATGAGCTTCTGCAAAAAACTTATGTGAATCATAAGATACATGTAATCTTTGTGCAAGTTGTTCCGCACCATTGTTAGCAACACCGGCAGTTGCAAGAACAACCATATCTGCTACTATTTCAACTGGCTGAGCCCCTAACAATGTGTCAGCACCTTTTACAATTAGTTTTCCATCACGCTCATAAATCGTTGATACTCTTCCACGAATATAATTTACATGGTCTTCTTCAATTGCACGACGAACAAATTCCTCATAATTTTTTCCGGCAGAACGAATATCCATATAAAACACATAAGCATTTCCTTCATGTACTTTATGTTTATATAACATAGCATGCTTTGCAGTGTACATACAACATATTTTGGAACAATATGCAATACCTTTTGCAGGGTCTCTTGAACCGGCGCATGCAATAAATACAATATTTTTTGGTTTTTGTCCGTCTGATGGTCTTAAAATTTCACCATTAGTAGGACCTGAGGCAGATGCTAATCTTTCAAACTGTAATCCGTCAATTACATCTTTATATTTTCCATAACCATATTCGGGGAAAAAGTCTGCATGTTTAATATCGAAACCTGTTGCTATAACAATAGCTCCAACCGGTACTTCAAGCACTTCATCAAGTTGGTCGAAACGAATTGCTTTTGTAGGACATACAATTTCGCAAACCTTACATTTACCTTTAATATAATATGTACAATGTTCTCTGTCAATAACAGGTCTGTTTGGAACAGCTTGTGGAAAAGGGACATAAATAGCATGACGAAAACCCATTCCTTGTTCAAATTCATTAGGAATTTTTTTAACAGGACACTTTGTTATACACAAACCACAGCCGGTACATACTTTTTCGTCTAAACTTTTTGCTTTCTTACGGATTTTAACAACAAAGTTTCCAATGAAACCGTCTAATCCTTCAACTTCTGCATAACTATATAAAGTTATATTAGGATGCTGCAGAACTTCTACCATTCTTGGAGTAAGAATACATTGGGAGCAATCTAATGTAGGAAAAGTTTCAGAAAGTTGCGACATGTGCCCACCAATTGATGGAGAGCGTTCAACGAGAATAACTTTATGACCACAGTTTGCAATATCTAAAGCTGCCTGAATACCGGCAATACCACCGCCAATTACTAAAGCAGTTTTTGTTACAGGAACACGGATAGGTTGCAAAGCTGCATTATGTTTTACTTTTTCGACTAATGTTCTAACAATATCTATAGCTTTTTCGGTAGTTGATTCACTTTTTTCGTGCACCCAAGAACAATGTTCACGAATATTAGCCATCTCACATAAAAAAGGATTTAAGCCAGCTTCAGCACATGCTTTTCTAAATGTTGGTTCGTGCATTCGAGGTGAACAAGCAGAAACCACAACACCTGTAAGATTATATTTTTTAATTGCTTCTTTAATTAAAGATTGTCCGGGGTCAGAGCACATGTACTTATATTCGGTGGCATAAGCAACATGTTTCAATTTTGCAGTAGTTTCACAAACTTTTGCACAATCTACAGTTGCACTAATATTCTCGCCACAATGACAAATAAAAACACCTATTCTTGCCATATT
>JAVHRE010000486.1:0-4984 GCA_036171495.1 Bacteroidales bacterium | reverse complement strand
TTGCACTAATATTCTCGCCACAATGACAAATAAAAACACCTATTCTTGCCATATTTTTATTTAGGATTTAGGATTAAAGATTCTAGGATTTTTCATACTTTTTCAGCTAATTTTACATCAACAAAATGTCTTTGCAATCCAACTTGTTCTGGAGTTAAACCAACTGCCAAGCCAATTGCCTGTGTAACAAATAATACAGGAATTTTAAATTCAGTTTTCCAATATTTATTAATATCGGCACGTCGCATATCTAAATTAGAATGACACATTGGACAACCAACAATAATAGCATCGGCACCACGATGTTCAGCATCTTCAATTATTTTACCGGAAAGTTTTGAAACTATATCTGTTCTTGATATTGAAAGTCCGGCTCCGCAACATTCTGTTTTATATGGAAAATCAATTGAAGTAGCACCAATTTTATTCATAACAACATCCATTGTTTGTGGGTCTTCTGCACGGTCATAGTTAAGTACTTTATTTGGTCTGACTAACAAACAGCCATAATAACAAGCTACTTTATAATTGAATGGTTTTTTAACTTTTTCTTCAAGTTTTGGGATTATATATTTATCAATCCATTCTATTACATTAATAATGTTGGAAGTTCCTTTATAATCCATTTCAATAACTTCGCTTATTTTATTCTTGAGTTCCGGATTGTTTTTCAATTCATGTTGAGTAACCATAAGGCGACTATAACATGCTGCACAAGGCACTACTATTTCATCTAACCCGTTTTTTTCGGCAAGTGCCAATATTCGAGCGGGTAAAGCTAAAGATAATTCCTTATTCAAATTATGAGCTGCAGTTGCACCACAACAATTCCAGTCAGGAACCTGAATAAGTTCAATATCAAATTCTTTAGCAATTGCAAAAACAGATTCATTATAATCGCGGGCTGAGCCTTCTAACGAACATCCGGGATAAATACCTATTTTCATTTTAATTATTAATTATTAACGATTAATTATTAATTTTTTATTGTTTTTTTAAAAATTTTAGCGATATGTGCCAAATCTTTTATGTTTTCAGGGAAAAGATGCAACTTGCCTCTCGAGAACATTTTAGGACCAAGAGCCATATCCTGAGTCATATTTAAAGATTGTCGTTTATAATCGAGAATAAGCCCTAATTCATATAATCTTCCGGTATGTTTAATTGACCTTAAAAATGATTTATGAAATGCAATAATATTTTTTGCCTTTGGATTTTCTTTGCGTTCACTGCGGGATTTCTGTCTTAAATAATCCATCATAGTAGGAATATCAATTTCCATAGGGCAACGTGATAAACACATCTCGCATGCAACACAAAGCCAGATAGAATGAGATTTAAGGACTTTTTCATCGTTTGCAGGTGTTTCGGTTTGAAGCAATCGTAAAACCATGCTTGGAGGAAAATCCATATCATCGGCTACAGGGCAGCCGGCAGAGCATTTTCCGCATTGATAACATTTTTGAGCTTTAACTTCAACATTTTTTTCAACGCTTGCTGCTAACGAATTTCTTTCAATATGATGTTCGGAATTTGACATCTTTATAATGTTTAATGATTAATGTTTAATGTTTAATGATTAATGTTTAATGATTAATGTTTAATGATTAATGTTTAATGTTTAATGATGTTTTTGAAGTTTTAATTATTGATGTTAGTAATTTAATTAATTCAATCGCATCTTTATTAATTGACACATATTCAGTTTCAGACAGATAATTTGTTAAATAAATTAATTCAATCCAGTATAATGTTTCATTACATTCTTTTTGTGCTATTGAGAGTTTATGAATAAAGTCGGCTTTTGATTCAGCAAAATCACTTTCTCTGACATTTGCACCAATGCTAGTACCACATCGTAATATTTGCTTACTAATTACAAATTCTTTCTTTTCCTCAACAAAATATTGATATAATTTCACAATTCTAATTGCAAATTTTAAGCTTTTATCTTTAATGACATTCTCTTTCATCTGGGCTCTAATTAATCATTAATCATTAACCATTAATCATTATTACACTATGTTTGAATATAATCGGATAAACTGAACTCGTTCATAAGAAGCAGGATTATGTATATTTTCATGACTCATTAATCCTTTAAAATCATTAATTGAGTTGTATTTATGTTCTTTCATCCAGGTTTCAATACCTTTTAATATTTCGGGTAATATATCGAAATGTTTTTCATAAAATGCCGATACCATTTGAACTGCATCAGCTCCAGCTAATAATTGTTTAATTATTGTTTCATAATTATGTATGCCGGTTGATGCAGCTATATCACATTTTAATTTTCCTGCTAAAAGCGCTACCCAACGCAAAGTGTGCGAATATTCTGCATCGGTACTATACATATTTGAAGCAGTAACTTCTAAAGTATTAATATCAATATCGGGATTATAAGGTCTGTTAAATAAGGTTAATCCTGCGATTCCGGATTCTGATAATTTAAATGCAATTTGTGCTAAACTGGAAAAATAATATCCGATTTTTAATGAAAAAGGTATTGTAATAAATTTCTTTACTTCATTAATAATATCAAAATAAACTTGCTCAATTTCGCTGCTGCTTTTCTCAAAGTTTGAAGGAAGAAGATATACATTTAACTCAATTGCATCGGCACCTGCATCCTGAATACGTTTTGCAAAATACTGCCAATCGTACTGTGTACTGCAATTAATACTTGCAATTACAGGAATAGCAATGGCTTTTTTAGCTTCAGTAACAAATGTCAGATATTGTTTAAGAGAATGTTCTTTTGCATAATTTGTAAGATATTCATAAGCTTCATCATGGTAGTATTCATTTTTACTAACTACACCATTAAAAGCATCTTGCCATGATTTTATATCAGTATCATTGGAATTAATTAGTTTTTCTGTCTCAAACTTTATTTGTTCTTCAAAAATTGATTTTAGTACTACTGCCCCTGCTCCCATTTTGGCAATAGTTTTAAGATTTTCAATTGAAGAAGTTAATCCGGAACTACCAACAATTAATGGATTTTTCAACTGAAGCCCTAAATATTTACATGATAAATCGAACATAAAAATTTCATTTTTATTTGCAGGCAAATTTAGCAACAAACAAAGAATTATTGCACTTTAATAGAACTTATTTTACTCTATTTTTTATTATTTAACACTTTGATTTTTATTAGTATAATTAAATATATGTTTAAGAACATTTATTGAACTGATAAATTAATCTAACAACCTGAATTCGTGTTAATAAATGCATTAACTTTGTTTTATACCAATACGCAATATGTAATAGTCCAATAAATTGTCCTATAGCAGCTACTTTATTGGCATTATACTATATTTGAATGGACTAATTTGTATTCAGAAAAGGTATAAGTGGATTGCTTCCCCAAAAAAAATCGGGGCAGGCTGTTACTCGCAATTACGTTAGGAGTGTGAGTAAAAAAAGAAAGAAGTGAAAACTTTATAAACTTTTTACTTTATGAACTTTAGGCACTTTTATTTTACCATACAGTTCAAATTCTGTTGCATCTGTAATTTTTACTTTATAAAACTCACCTATTTTTAGATTTTTACTGTTTATAATAACTTCATTATCAATTTCGGGCGAATCGTATTGTGTGCGAGCAATGTAATTTTCGTTTTCTTTGCTGTCAACAAGAACAATTTGTTCACTATCTATTAATTTCATATTGTTATTTAATGAAATTTCCTGTTGCAATTGCATAATTTCTGATACTCTGTTCATTTTAATTTTTTGAGTTACAGAGTTTTTATAATTTTTATATGAATATGTGCCTTCTTCGTGTGAGTAAGAAAAAACGCCAAGTCTGTCGAATTTAAAATCTGTAACAAATTGCTTTAATTCATTAAAATCTTTTTGGGTTTCGCCCGGGTGTCCAACTAATAAAGTTGTTCTTATTGCAACATTCGGAATATTGTTACGTAATTTACCAAGCAAATTAATTATATTTTTTTTGTTTGCTCCCCGCCGCATTATCGAAAGCATATTATCGCTGATGTGCTGTATAGGAATATCAATATATTTGCAAACTTTTGGATTGTTGGCAATAACCTTTATTAGTTCAGAATTAAAAAATCTAGGATACGCATAATGTAATCTAATCCACTTAATACCATTAATTTCAGATAATTTAGTAATTAATAATGCTAATGATGGTTTTAAATAAATATCGTAACCATAAAAAGTTAAATCCTGAGCAATTAAAATGAGTTCTTTTACGCCTTGTTTTGCAAGTTGTTTTGATTCTTGAACAAGCGATTCGATTGTTCGCGAAACATAACCACCACGAATTGAAGGAATTGCACAAAACGAACATTTCCGGTTACATCCTTCCGAAATTTTTAAGTATGCGTAATGTTTTGGAGTAGTAAGTATTCTAAAACTTGTGGTGAGCGGAATAGAACCATCACAATATTCGGCATAAATATTCATGCCTTTTAAAATTACTTTTCTGATTTCTTTTTGCTGGTTTACTCCAAAAATATAATCAATTTCGGGAATTTCTTTTTCTAATTCACCTCTATACCTTTCAGTTAAACAACCAAATACAATTAATGTACGAACAAAACCTTCATTTTTTAATTTTACAGCTTCTAAAATTGTACTTATTGATTCTTGCTTGGCATCAAAAATAAAACCGCAGGTGTTTATTAATAAAATATCGGCAGGGGCAACATTTTCGATATGCTCTAATTTAAAAGAATTTGGGTTTAAACTTCCCAATAGAAATTCGGAATCAACAGAGTTTTTTGCACAACCTAAAGTAACCACCGAAACGCTTAGCTTTTTTGACATAATAGATTAATGATTTAGGATTTTAGTAAAAATAATAAAAGCTATGTTATCAGCGTTATAACATCAATTAAAAAGCGAATCAACAAACTCATATTTATTAAAAATCATCAAATCTTCGAGTTTTTCGCCAACGCCAATATATTTTACTGGGATATTAAATTCGTGAGAAATACCAATA
>JAVHRE010000485.1:0-29354 GCA_036171495.1 Bacteroidales bacterium | reverse complement strand
AATGAAATGCGTATGAATTTATACCAGCACCAGGATGATGTGGATCAGAAAAAAGAAAACCTGATTTCAGATATTGAAGCTCGATTAAAGCAAATGATTTCAAAAAATGAGTTGTTTACAATACGATGGACTATTAAATAATTAGTAGATGGATTTTCGTTTAACGATTAACATAAAAGAGTATCTGCCAAATGATATAATTCGGCGGTTGCCGACCGCCGGATTCGATGAATCGGAATATATAACTAAAAAATAACAGCGATATAAAATAATCTGATTATGGAAAAAAATCTTATTCAAAAATTAAATAAAACCTTCGAGCAGGCAGCTTACGAACAGGATGGTGTTGAATATTGGTTAGCCCGTGAATTGCAGGAATTACTTGATTATACACAATGGCGAAACTTTTTAAATGTAATTGAAAAAGCAAAGGAAGCATGTAAAACCTCCGGCAATCAAGTGATCGATCATTTTGCTGACGTCAGCAAAACGATACCCATGCCTAAAAATGCTGTAAAAGAAATTGATGATATAATGCTGACTCGTTTTGCCTGTTACCTTGTAGCCCAAAACGGTGATCCTAAAAAAGAACAGATTGCTTTTGCTCAAAGCTATTTTGCAATTCAAACAAGAAAACAGGAATTGCTCGAAGAACGGATTGCATTAATGGAACGTATGCAGGCAAGAGAAAAACTAGTAGCTACGGAAACAGAACTTTCAAAAAATATTTACGAACGTGGAGTTGATAATAAAGGTTTTGCAAAAATACGAAGCAAAGGCGATTCTGCATTATTTGGCGGTTATAATACCCTTGCCATGAAACACAAATTGGGTATTCCCGAAAACCGTCCTCTTGCCGATTTTCTGCCTACCATTACTATTAAAGCAAAAGATTTGGCTACTGAAATAACAAATTTCAATGTAAAAAAAGACGATTTAAAAGGCGAAGGAAAAATTACCTCTGAGCATATTAAAAACAATGAAGATGTTCGTGAATTGCTTGGTAAAAGCGGTATTAAACCCGAAGAACTTCCGGCAGAAGAAGATATTAAAAAACTTGAACGCAGGGTGAAAACCGCTGATAAAGAAATTTCAAAAAAGAAGTTGAAAAAGAAGAATTAAAATTAATGATTACTATGCATAAGTATATGGTGAATTTGCCGAGTAAAGAGGAATTAGAAAAGTATATAAAAACAGAAATAAAGAAATAAAACTTTTTAATGAGTATTAGCATTATCAATAGAAGTCAAAATGACAATTGTATGCTTTGTAGAAAAAATAAAGCAACAAAAACAAAATCGCATATTCTTTCAAAGTTTCTTGGTAAAGAATTAAAAAAAAATAACAAGAATCATTTTACAGCTATTTCAAGTAACCTTGAAAATAAAAAAGAACAGGATTTACCAAAGCTTGATTATTTATATTGTCCAGAATGTGAAAAAAAGTTTGAAGTGATTGAAACAGAAGTTAGCCGATTACTTCTTCAAATAAACGATATAAAATTCATAAATAATTTCCAAAATAAAGTAGTAAATAACGAAGGATTTCTCACAAGTAATAAACTCTTAGAACCATCTTTTTTATTACTTTTTATTTATATTCAAATGTGGAGGGCAGCATCATTAGTTAACAATTTTTTTGATAAAGTAACTGACAAAACAAATTCTGATTATAAGTTATTTGAATTTTTTCGCCTCGATAAAAACATTGAAGAACAACTCCATGAAATTCTTATCGAAAACCTTTTTTTACAAAAACAGGAATTGTTAAGTAACATAGAGCAAATAAAAACTCGTTTACCATTTTATCAATTTGCACTTTTTACGCACAGTGGAAAAATTTCAAATGGCAGTCGTTTTTTTTATGCGAACACTTCCGATGATTACACAGCAACACTCTGTTTAAACGATTTTAAATTGGTGATGTTTTTCAATAACAAAGTTCCCGAAGGTGTAGTGCCATTTGCAAACACAAGTATAAAAGATGCTAATATTGCGGTTTTATACAATAATATATGGACAGCTTTAACAAAAAGTTTTCAAACAAATTTCAGAAATTGGAACAGTAAAAATTAAATTATTAAATGAAACAAAAACTCGAACTCACATGGATTGGCAAAGATAATTCCGAATATGATATTGCCAATATTGAACCTCGTATTTTGGAAGAAAACCCAGAACTATCTAATTGCTCTAATGACCCGAATACAGAGAATATGCTCATACACGGCGATAATTTGCTTGCTCTAAAAGCGCTTTTGCCTGAATACGAAGGCAAGATAAAGTGTATTTATATTGATCCTCCTTACAATACTGGAAATGCTTTTGAACATTATGATGATGGAGTTGAGCATAGCACTTGGCTATCGCTTATGAAGCCTAGGTTAGAGTTGTTGAAAATGCTTTTAAATGAGGAAGGTGTAATATTTATACAAATTGATGATAATGAACAAGCGTATTTAAAAATATTGATGGACGAAATTTTTAATCGTGAAAATTTTATAACAAATATTTGTATTAAAATGTCTCATATGAGTGGTGTCAAAATGTCTCATATTGAAAAGAAATTACCTAAAATTAAAGAATTTGTATTATTATATTCAAAAAATAAAGAAAAGATAAAACTTAATCCAATTTACATAAAATCTTCTTGGTCTGAAGCTCTTGAAAGATACACACAGTTTATAATTAATATTGATGAGCATTTTTCAAATTGGATTGTAAAACCAGTAAAACAAGTAGCTATTGAAAAAGGTATTGATGTAAATTCTAAAATAAAATATGAAAAATTTTTAATTCAAAATGCAAAATCAATTTTTCGTACAGCTCGTAATCGTTCACTTATTGCTACTGGTGAACGAAATAAATTTACTGATATCGTTTCTGTTAGAGGGTTAAAAAAGTTAATATATAATGATGAAGAAGTATTATTCGCAATAGAAAAATTAATAGAAATTGATGGAGAGAAAGTCCCAGCAAATCCGCTTGGTGATATTTGGCTGGATATTGGAATTAATAATTTGCATAATGAAGGGCAGGTTGATTTTAGAAATGGAAAAAAGCCTGAAAAACTAATAGAAAGAATTATATCAATGTCTTCAGAAAAAGATGAAATAATTCTTGATTCTTTTCTTGGTTCTGGTACAACTGCAGCAGTTGCTCACAAAATGAAAAGAAAATATATAGGCATTGAAATGGGTGAACACGCATATACTCATTGCAAAATACGATTGGATAAAGTTATTAATGGTTCGGATCAGGGAGGCATAAGCAAAGCAGTAAATTGGCAAGGAGGCGGTGGATATAAGTTTTACGAACTTGCACCGAGTTTTATTGTAAAAGATGAATTTGGCAATCCTGTGATTGATGGCTTTTATAACGAAGCAAAACTAATAAAAGCAATGTGCAAGTTGATGAACTTTATTTATAAGCCAAGTCTAACTGAATATTGGAAACATGGTGTCGGTCAGGGGAAAAATTATCTTTATGTTACTACACAATTTTTAACAAGTGGAATGATACAGCAAATAGCTTCACATTTAGCCGAAGGCGAAACACTGATTATTTGCCCAAAGAAATATGAACCGGGTGCAGATAAAATTGATAAACGAATTACAATAAAAAAAATACCGCAATCCGTTTTAAAGGCTTGCCATTTCGGTAAAAAAGAATATCTACTGCCTATAAAAGAAACAGCACTTGAAGAAATCGAAACAGATGACGATAACGAATAAAAAAATATGAAACCTGAAGAAGCAATAAAATACATTAATGGTGCGATGAGTTTACGCTCTCCACAGTTTAAGAGCCTTGAGCTTTTTGCCGATTATTTAAAGTCAACAGCAGGACAAAAATTATTGGTTCGGGTAAAAAAAGAAACTCGTGGCAATACTGCGGAGATATTAAAGGAAAGCAAAGAATATTTTAGTGATATTCCCGCTGCAAATGAGTTTACTGAATTTGAAAGGGCATTTCCCGCTTATACTTTTGCACTTGCTACCGGAGTTGGCAAAACAAGATTGATGGGGGCTTTTGTGGCTTATCTCTTTTTAGTTTACAATATCCAACATTTTTTAATCGTTGCGCCAAACCTTACTATTTACCGCAAGTTGTATGATGATTTTAGTAAAGCAAATAATCCGAAATATGTTTTTAAGGGAATTCAGGAAATAAATATCAACACTACAAAAGTAATTACATCGGGTAATTACACCAATCAGCGAGGACAAACTCTTTTTGGTAATCAGATTGAAATAAACATTTTTAATGTTCAACAGTTTGCACAGAAGGATATGGCAAGCGAACGAGGAATTACCAAAGCATGGGAAACTGCCGGAGAATCATATTTTGATTATCTTAAATCGCATGATGATTTGGTGGTGATGCTTGATGAAGCGCACCATTATCATGCCGATGCAGCGCTTGGGGCATTGGATATTCTTGATCCACTTTTTGGATTGGAAATGACAGCTACGCCATATATCGGAACTCAAGGTTCAGGCAAAAATTTGCGTCAGATTAGAATGAAAAATGTTTTATATTCCTACAATCTTGGTGATGCAATACGTGGCAAATTTGTTAAAGATCCGTGGGTAGGAACTGAAGGAGATGTTGATTTCAGCCAATTTGAACCTGACTCAATAGAAACAGATGCTCGGAAACTGCAATTAGCAGCATATTTCCATGAACGTGCTAAAAATGCAATAAAGGAATATGCTCTGGAAAATAAAAAGCAAATTGTAAAACCTGTATTGCTCGTTGTTGCAAAAGACACAAAACATGCAGATGCGCTTAAGAACCTTATTGACAGTGATGATTTTCGGGGAGGACAATTTAAAGGAAAGGTATTAGTAATTCATACAAAACTTCGTGGTGCAGAAGCCGATGACAATATTGAATTATTAATATCATTAGAACATCCTGACAATCCAATAGAAATAGTTATTCATGTTAACATGCTTAAAGAGGGATGGGATGTAACAAATGTTTATACCATTGCACCATTGCGCGAATCAGCAGCAATGATATTAACTGAACAAACAATTGGACGTGGTTTGCGCCTTCCTTATGGTGATAGAACAGGCGTACCCTTTGTTGATAGATTGGTACTGGTAGCACATGAACAGTTTGCAAAGGTTGTTGCTCTTGCAAAAGATTCACCGCTTATTCAGGGGCAGGTTGAACAGATAACTGAAAAAGAAAAAGCCGAAGCAAAAATTCTAACCGAAGTGCAACCGGTAGCACTTCAAAATATTTCTGATGAAATAAGGAAAAACGATGTATTAATAAAAGAGGTTCAGAAAAAAGCTGAAGAGGCGATTAATAAAATTCCTCAAATAGAAAGTATGGATTCAGGAGTACGTGAAAAATTTGTTGAGACAAAAACAGAAGAAATTTTCGGTTCTTTCACTAAAGAAATAGCAAAACAAACGGTAACTGGCGAATATGGGCAACAAACAAATACGCCAACAGAATTATCTTTTGAGGCAAATACTCTTTTTGGATCATTAAGTACAGAGGCAAAAGGAGAGCTTTCCATTATTGCTAAAAAATCTGCGGAGACTTTTGAAAAAAGAAATATTCCAATTCCACGATTGATACTAACTCCAAGTTATGGTGAAATTATTATAAATGATTTTGAACTTGATACAAGTATTTTGCGAGGCTATACAAATGAAAGAGCAATTCTTGAAGAACAATTGCAGAGCAATCGTGAACAAAATCTGTTTGGAGATGAAGTAGCTGGTAGAAGAATGACACAGACAACAAAAGTAACCAGTTTTGGTGGTCGTTCTAGACAAACTCCACAGAATACTATTGTTGCGGCACTTACTGATTATCCTTTAATTGATTATGATGATTTGGCACAAAAACCATTACTTTTAAAATTAGCTGAACAAGCAGTAAAACATTATAGAAAAGGAGCACTTGATGAAGATAATTTAGTTTTAATTATTGAGAGTAATGCCCACGCAATAGCAGAAGATATTTATAAACAAATTTTAATACATAAAGAATTAAAATCAGACGGATATATTGAATCTGATATTCGGGAAGCAAAAAAATATCTTGAGCAACATAATATTTATTTATCGTATGGTGAAAAGCCTGTTTCTCTTGAATCTCAGGTTGATACTTTTAATGCTAAATATACTTATGGATATTTTAAAAAAGCCTGCCATTCAATGTGCCATTTTGATTCCTCTGATGAAGTGCGTTTCGCTTATTTATTGGAACGTGATGCTTCAGTTGAAGATTGGCTTAGACCAGCACCAAAACAATTTGAAGGCTTATATTGGAGAGATGCAGAAGGCGATCCGAATCATCATTATGAACCGGATTTTGTTATTGAATTAAATAATGAAATAGTAATGATAGAAGTGAAACCTAATAGCAAAATTAATGATACCGATGTGCAGGCAAAAAAAGTAACAGCAGAAAAGTATTGCGAAAAAGTGAATAAAAATATTGGCAAATTCGGTATAATGAAAACATGGAGATATTTGATTATTGCAACTGAAAGAATTACTTTATCATCAACAATTGAAGGGCTGATAAACACAAATCAAGGAAAAGTTGGAGAATTGTTATTTGATAATAATTTATAAACAGCTATTAGTGAATATGAGTTTTGGAAGAATGGCGGAAATGCACGTTGTTAAATAGTTTTTATTTATGGAAAATGTTCAACAAAAAATTGATGCTTTATTAAAGGATTGGGAGAGTTCAATGCCTAAATATCATGATAGTTTTATTGGCGATGGGATTATAAATGAAGATGAATATCAAAAAGCTTCTCCGAAAATTTTATTTATTATGAAAGAGCCTAATGATAAAAGTCAAACTAAGTGGTCTTTTCAGGAATTATGGAATGATAAATTAAAAGGTCACTTTACTTATAGGATTGCCGAATGGTCATATGGCTGCTGCATTCTATAGTTTGCTTCAAAACATTATGCAATGTGAAAAGTTTAAATTATTATGATTATAAGAGTTAAAAAAATAATTTCAATGACTATCTTCTTCTATTAATGTAATTAAAAAAGTTACAACTAATTTATTCCCAACAACATTAGAATTAATTATTTCCCAATCATAATCAAGCCCTTCAATTGAACTTTCTTTACTTTCAGGATTTACATAGTTTGCTAGTTCGTCAATATCAAATAAATCGGTGATGGTTACACCATCTTCAAATTCATTTAAATCAAATTTCTTAACAATAAATTGTGCTTCCATAATATTAAATTTAGGTTAGCAAGGTAATTATAAATTATAATTATTAAAAAAATATTTTTTATTTAATGTATTCGTAGATTCAACTTGCAAATGCAGTTCTCACATCCTCACCCCCTCCAAATACAAATCCCCAATCCCGTACAACTTAAATATTTCATTCTTCAATCGTGCAAGGTTTACAACATCTTCCATATTGTATTTTAGTACTCTTTGTTTTTTATAAGAATTTCGCCAGTCTTCGGCAAATTTTTTAAAATACCTCGAAGCTCTGTTTCGGGATTTTTCGTTTAAACTCAAATTCCAATTTTACTAATTTTTTTTCAAATTTATAACATGCAGTATATCAACAATTAAAATTTGTTTTAAAAAAAGTTATCAACAAAGTGGTAAATTGTGGTAAATTTTGGAACAAAGTGGGAAATGTTTATTATTTTTGAACCGTAAAATTTAAAAACTACTATGACCACGTTTATAGGCGATTATCCGTGCAAAGCCGACTCAAAAGGGCGAATAATGCTTCCGTCGGCTTTAAAAAAGCAGATGTCGGGTGCTGTTCAGGACAGGTTTGTGGTAAAAAAAGACATATTCGAAAAATGCCTTGTGCTTTTTCCTTCCGATGAATGGGAACGTCAGATTAAAATATTAAGAAGTAAAATAAATCCGTACAATCGCGAGCATAACAAGTTTTTGCGTGAGTTTTATAAAGGAACAGCCGAAATTACTCTCGATACAAATAACAGAATGTTAATTCCCCGAAGATTATTAGAGTGGGCTGGAATTATGTCGGGCGATGTTGTTCTTGCCGGTCAGGATGGAAGAATTTTAGTTCTCGATAAAAAGATTTATGAATCGGCAAGTATGAACGAAGATGATTTTGCTTCGCTTGCCGAAAAAATTCTTGGCGGACCGCTTAACGAAATGGATAATGATTGAATATCATAACCCCGTTCTTTTAAATGAAAGTGTAGAAGGTTTAAATATTGCTCCTGAAGGTGTTTATGTTGATTTGACTTTTGGAAGTGGTGGACATTCCAAAGAAATATTAAAAAGATTAAAAGGAGGGAAATTAATTGCTTTCGACCATGATATAGAAGCAAAACAAAATGCAATTAATGATAAGCGATTTGTTTTTGTAAATGGAAATTTCAGGTTCTTTAAAAATTTTTTATTGTATCTGGGCTTCGTTCAGGTAAATGGAATAATCGCAGATTTAGGTGTATCGTCCCATCATTTCGACGAAAAAGAAAGAGGATTCTCATTTAGAAACAATGGTTTGCTCGATATGAGAATGAATAAATCGTCAAAAACAACCGCTGCCCAACTCATTAACACATTAACTCTCGTTCAACTATCTGATTTGTTTTATCATTATGGCGAAATTCATAATTCACGTAAAGTTGCCGATTTGATTGTAAAAGCACGAAACCAAAAACTTATCGAAACAACTTTTGATTTATGTGATGCTCTTTTGCCAATTACGCCTAAAGGCATGGAAAATAAATTTTTAGCAAAAATTTTTCAGGCATTAAGAATTGAAGTTAATGGTGAGTTAGATGCACTTAGCGAAATGCTTTTACAAACTCCGGAAATGCTCAAACCTGATGGCAGATTGGTAATTATTACATATCATTCGCTCGAAGACAGGTTGGTAAAAAATTTCTTTCGTTCCGGAAATCTCGAAGGAAAAACCGAAAGCGATTTGTATGGAAATATAACAGGAGTGCCGTTTGGTATGATAAATAATAAAGTAATAACACCAACCGATGATGAAACATATAAAAATTCAAGAGCAAGAAGTGCTAAATTAAGAATAGCAAAAAGAAATGACTAAAGAAAACGAAAATATTGAAGAAAATAAAGTTGAAGTTCTTCAACAAAACTCCGAACAAAAAACAGAAAAGGAGAATGAAAGAACACATCCTAACTTTTTTAAATCTTTATTAGATGGTACTTTACTATCGCGTGAAGTTATTTTAAAACAATTTCCTTTTGTGCTATTTGTTAGCTTTATAGCTATAATACTAATAGCTAATCGTTATGGAGCCGAAAAAGTTGTACGCAATACCCAATCGTTAGAAAACGAATTAAAAGAATTAAAAGCTGAACAAATTTCGGTAACATCAGAATTAATGAAACTTAGTCAACAAAGCGAAGTTGTAAAGCTTGTAAATCAGAAGGAATTGGGGCTTTCGGAATCTGTTGAACCACCAAAAAAAATTATAATTAAAGAAAAAGAATAATGCCGGGATTGCGTAAAGATATATTATGGCGTATGGCACTCATTTACATTTTAATGGGTGGCTTTGCTGTAGTAGTTATTGGACGAATTTTGTATATTCAAATAGTAGAAGGTAATAAATGGAAATCGAAAGCAACCGAGATGACTCAAAAAAACGTTGTTATTGAGCCATTGCGAGGCGAAATTTATTCTGAAGATGGAAGAGTGCTTGCAAGCTCAATACCTATTTACGAAATAAGATTAGATACTAAAGCCGAAGGATTAAAAAAAGAACTGTTTAATAAAAATGTCGATTCACTTGCAATTTGTTTGGCAAATCTGTTTTCCGATAATACTACTGCACAATATAAATCGGAGTTAATTCAAGCATACCGTTTGGGAAGTAGATATCAATTAATTAAACGTGATGTAAATTATTCTCAACTAAAAAAAATGAAACAGTTTCCAATATTCAGATTAGGAAGAAATAAAGGTGGATTTATTGTTGTGCAATCAAGTAAACGTGCAAAACCATTCGGAATGCTTGCCTCACGTACTATTGGATATACAACAAAAGACAGAGTTGTAGTAGGAATTGAAGGTGCTTTTGACCAGTATTTGCGAGGAAAACAAGGATTGGAATTTATGCAACAATTATCCGGAAATGTTTGGATGCCAATTAACAACGGAAACGAAATTGAACCTCAAGACGGATACGATGTCTGCACTACATTAGATATAAATTTTCAAGATGTTGCACAAAATGCTCTTTTAAAGCAACTTCAGATAAATAATGCCAATCATGGCTGTGTCGTTTTAATGGAGGTGCAAACAGGAAAGATTAAAGCCATAGCTAATCTTCAAAGAAAAGAAGATGAATCGGGATATATCGAAGATTACAATTATGCTATTGGAGAAAGTATTGAACCTGGTTCAACTTTTAAACTCGTTTCTTTACTAATTGCCTTAGACGAGGGAGTTGTAGATATTAACGATACTATTGATACAGGAAATGGTGTTGTATCATATTATGGACTAAAAATGAAAGATGCACATCAAGGGGGCTTAGGTAAGCTAACGGTAAAACAGGTTTTTGCACATTCATCAAATGTTGGTGTTTCAAAAATTATTACTCGAAATTTTTCTAAAGACCCTCATCGCTTTGTTGATAGAATTTACAAACTTAAATTAAATGAAAAACTCGGATTAGATATAAAAGGTGAAGGTTATCCTATTGTTAAAGACCCTTCAGATTCTTCATGGTCGGGCGTTACATTGCCTTGGATGTCAATTGGATATGAGGTAAAGCTTACACCACTACAAATATTAACAGTTTATAATGCTGTAGCAAATAATGGAAAAATGGTAAAACCCAAATTAGTAAAAGAACTGCGTTTTCATGGTGAAATAGTTAAAGAGTATGCTCCTGAAGTTATTAATCCATCTATTTGCTCAAACGAAACAATAAATAAATTAAAAATTATGCTCGAAAGTGTTGTTGAAGAAGGAACAGCAAAAAATTTAAAAGGAACTAATTATAAAATTGCAGGCAAAACGGGAACTGCACAAATTGCAAATACTCGTCATGGCTATGCCGACGAAAATGCGAAAAAAACTTATCAAGCTTCTTTTGTCGGATATTTTCCTGCAGATAATCCTAAATACAGTTGCATTGTAGTTGTTAGTTCGCCTTCAAATTCTGTTTACTATGGGAACATAGTTGCCGGTCCAATATTTAAGGAAATTGCCGATAAAGTTTATGCAACAAGTACCGATATTCATAAACCTTTAAATAATATGCCAGTTATTGCACAAAATGTTCCTTTAGCTAAAAATGGAAAGAAAAAGGATATTGTTAATGTTTATAATTCAATGGGTTTACCTATTAAAGAAAATTCAACTTCATCAGAGTGGGTTTCGGTTTTGCAAACAAACAACAATGTTATAATTCAAAATGCAAATGTAAATGCCAGTTTAGTTCCAAATGTTGTTGGAATGGGTTTACGCGATGCTTTGTTTTTATTGGGTAATTGCGGTTTGCAAGTAAAACCAATTGGTAAAGGTGTAATTAAATCGCAGTCAATTCCTGCAGGAAATAAAGTTGTTAATGGTCAAACAATTTATATAGCATTAAGTTAATTGAGAAAGTTATCTGAAATATTAAACGATATTGAGATTATCAAAATTATTGGTAATCCCGATGTTCTTGTTTACAAAATGTACATTGATTCAAGACTTATAACAAATAACTCAATATTTGTTGCAATTTGCGGAACTCAAGTTGATGGACATAATTTTATAGATGGTGTTATTAAAGCTGGAGCTAAAGCAATAATTTGCGAAAAAATCCCGTCAGAAACTGTTAATTATGTTACTTATGTTCAGGTTAAAAGTACTTCGTTATTACTTGGACCAATTGCCGATTCGTATTATGAACATCCTTCGTCAAAACTTAAGGTAATTGGAGTTACAGGCACAAATGGAAAAACTACAATAGCAACCTTGCTTTATAAGTTGTTTAGACGATTAGGCTCACGTTCCGGATTAATTTCTACTGTGGTTAATTATGTTGATTCCAAGTCGTTTGACAGCACTCATACAACTCCGGATGCAATAAGTATTAACAAATTGCTAAATAAAATGGTTGAAGCAGGTTGTAAATATTGTTTTATGGAAGTGAGTTCACATTCAATTGTGCAGCACAGAATTAACGGTATTACTTTTGCCGGTGGCATTTTTACTAATTTAACCCACGACCATCTCGATTATCACAAAACTTTTGAAGAATATCTAACAGCTAAAAAGAAATTTTTCGACGATTTACCTGCCACATCATTTGCAATAACTAATGCCGATGATAAAAATGGTAAAATTATGCTCCAAAATACTAAAGCTAAAACATTTACTTACTCGCTTCATTCTTTATCCGATTATAATGCAACAATTATTGAAAGTCATATTAATGGAATGTTGCTTAAAATTAACAATATAGAAATGTGGACTCGTTTAATAGGAAAGTTTAATGCAAGCAATATTCTGGCAATTTATTCTACTGCAATTTTACTTGATGCCGACAAAGAAAAAATGATGCTCGAATTAAGCGATTTGACTGCCGTTGATGGGCGGTTTGAATATTTCACATCGCCAAAACAATATACAGCAATTGTTGATTATGCACATACTCCCGATGCTTTATTAAATGTATTACAAACAATTAAGCAATTAATTAAAAATAACGGCAAAATTATTACAGTTGTTGGAGCAGGTGGAAACAGAGATAAAACAAAGCGTCCCATAATGGCAAAAGTTAGTGCCGAATTAAGCGACAAAGTAATTTTAACTTCCGACAATCCACGTAATGAAAAACCAGAAGATATAATTACTGATATGAAACAAGGATTGGACAAAGAATTATCAAAAAAAGTATTAACAATTATTGACCGTTGCGAAGCTATTCGCACCGCTTGTCAATTAGCTACTCATGGTGATATGGTTTTAATTGCCGGCAAAGGGCATGAAACTTATCAGGAAGTTAATGGAATAAAATCGCATTTTGATGACAGAGAAGAAGTTAAAAAAATATTTAATGATTTAATGTAGTATGTTATATTATTTATTCACATATCTTGATAAATTAGATTTTCCAGGTGCGGGAGTATTTCAATATATTTCGTTTAGGTCGGCAATGGCAGTTATTACATCGTTAATAATTTCACTTATTATAGGTAAAAAAATTATTCGTATCCTTCAAAAAAAGCAAATTGGTGAAACTGTTCGCGATCTTGGGCTCGAAGGGCAACTTAAAAAACAAGGTACTCCAACTATGGGAGGAATTATTATTCTTGCTTCTATTATTATTCCTACTTTACTTTTTGCAAAACTGCACAACATATACATTATCATTTTACTTGTAACAACGGTTTGGCTTGGTTTAATGGGCTTTATAGATGACTATATTAAAGTTTTTAAACACGACAAACAAGGTTTAAAAGGTATATCTAAAATTTTAGGACAAATAAGTCTTGGTTTAGTTGTTGGGCTTACAATATACTTTAGCGGCGATATTGTTATTCGTGAAAAAACAAGCAAAAATATAGTTGAACCAAAATCTGAAGTAACAAAATATACTAAAGCATTCGCAAGTCGTGCAGTTTATATGTCGGGTGATATTAAATCAACAAAAACGACAATCCCATTTTTGAAAAATAATGAATTTAATTACGAATATTTATTGGCATTTCTTAACAAAACGGCACGCAAACAATGGGTTTGGTTAGTTTTTGTTTTAGCTGTAATATTTATTGTTACAGCTGTCTCAAACGGGGCAAATATGACCGATGGTCTTGATGGGCTGGCAACAGGAGTGTCGGCTATTATTGGCACTACACTTGGAATTTTAGCTTATGTTTCGGGTAACATTATTTTTGCCGATTATCTTAACATAATGTACATACCATATTCCGGCGAAATGGTGGTTTTTGCAAGTGCGTTTATTGGTGCTACCGTAGGTTTTATGTGGTACAATTCTTATCCTGCTCAGGTTTTTATGGGCGATACAGGAAGCCTTGCAATTGGTGGAATTATAGCTGTTTTTGCAATTCTTATTAGAAAAGAAATATTGTTGCCAATTCTGTGTGGAATTTTCTTTATCGAAAATTTATCGGTAATGCTCCAAGTTGGCTGGTTTAAATTTACAAAACGCAAGTATGGTGTGGGTAGGAGAATATTTTTAATGTCGCCTTTGCATCATCATTATCAAAAAAAAGGATATGTGGAACCAAAAATTGTAACACGATTTTGGATTATTGCTTTAATGTTAGCTGTAATAACAATAATTACATTGAAATTAAGATAAGTGAGTAAATTAATTGTAATATTAGGTGCAGGCGAAAGCGGAATAGGTTCGGCAATTTTGGCGAAGCAAAAGGGCTTTGATGTTTTTGTTAGTGATAATGGAAAAATTAAACCTAAATATTGCAAACAAATTGCAAAATATAATATTCCTTTTGAAGAAGGCGTACACTCAATTAATAAAATTCTTGAAGCCTCTGAAATAATTAAAAGTCCGGGTATTCCTAATAACTCCGAAATCATTAAAGAAATTTGTAAAAAAGGAATCCCCATTATTTCTGAAATTGAATTTGCTTCGCGTTATACTAACGCTAAAACTATCTGTATTACAGGAAGTAATGGCAAAACTACTACAACTCTTTTAACATATCATATTTTAAAAAATGGTGGTTTAAATGTTGGATTGGCTGGCAATGTTGGAAAAAGTTTTGCATTAGAAGTTGCCGAAAACAACTATGATTATTTTGTAATCGAACTTAGCAGTTTTCAACTCGACGAAATGCACAAGTTTAAAGCTGATATTGCAATATTGCTAAACATAACCCCCGACCATTTAGATAGATATGCTCATGAGTTTCAAAATTATATAAACAGCAAATTTCGCATAACTCAAAACCAACAAACTAACGACACGTTTATATATTGTTCTGATGATGAGGTTATTATAAACGAAATGAAAAAACGAAAATTAAAATCACAATTAATACCATTTTCTATTAAAAAAGAAGTTGAGAATGGTGGCTATGTTAAAGATAATAAACTAATTATAAATATAAACAATAATACATTTACTATGTCAATACAAGAATTAGCTTTGCAAGGAAAGCACAATCAGTACAATTCGCTTGCAGCAGGAATTGCTTCACAATTGTTGAGAATTCGTAAAGATAATATTCGCCAATGTTTAATGGATTTTCAAGCAGTTGAGCATCGTTTAGAAAAAGTGCTGAAAGTGCATGGTATTGAGTTTATTAACGACTCAAAAGCAACAAACATTAATTCAACATGGTATGCTTTAGAAAGCATGAAAAAGCCTGTTGTTTGGATTGTAGGTGGAACCGATAAGGGTAACGATTATAGCCAGTTATACAATTTGGCTAAATCAAAAGTAAAAGCTATAATTTGTTTAGGTTTAGATAATTCTAAAATATTAAAGGCTTTTAAAGACGTTGATGTACCTAAATTGGAAACAAAATCAATGAACGATGCTGTAAAATCAGCATATTATCTTGCTAAAGATGGTGATGCTGTTTTACTTTCGCCTGCTTGCGCAAGTTTCGATGTGTTCGAGAATTACGAAGATAGAGGTAAACAATTTAAAAAAGCTGTAAGAGATTTATAATATTTAATATATATGAAAGCTATTTCAGCAAAAATATTTAGAGGTGATGCCGTTATTTGGGGAGTAATTGCTATACTTTCTATTTTTTCTATTCTTGCTGTTTATAGCTCAACAGGAACACTTGCATTCAAATATCAAGGAGGAAATACGTTATATTATTTATCACGACATGGTTTTTTATTATTTGTTGGACTCTTAATTATTTTTATTACTCACAGGATACCAATTATTATTTATTTAAAAATATCACAAATATTACTTTTCATTTCTATTCCTTTATTATTGTGGACTTTAGTTCGTGGAACAAATTTAAACGAAGCATCACGGTGGTTAACTATTCCAGGTATTGGAATTTCTTTTCAAACATCAGATTTAGCAAAATTTGCGTTAATAATTTTTATTGCTCGTTTTCTTGCTAAAAATCAAGGTCACATAAAAGATTTTAAAACAGGTTTTCGCTCAATAATTATGTGGATTATTATAGTTTGCGGACTAATATTGCCTGCAAATTTTTCTACCGCAGCCATGTTATTTTTTACATCACTAATTCTTTTGTTTTTAGGAAGGGTAAATATTAAATATCTGTTTTATGTTATAGGAATTGGAATTGCCGGAATGGCTGTATTTATTCTTATTTCAATAAATTTACCTGAACAAAAGCAGGGAAGGGTTGGGACTTGGAAAAAAAGAATTGAAAATTATGTTAGTGGTCAAAGCGAAGAAAATTTTCAGGTTGAGCAAGCAAAAATCGCTATTGCAAATGGAGGATTTTTTGGCAAAGGACCTGGTAACAGTATGCAACGAAATTTTTTACCACACCCTTATTCCGATTTTATTTTTGCAATAATAATAGAAGAATATGGAGCATTTGGAGCATTTATTATTGTTATTCTTTATTTAATGTTATTATACAGGGCTGGTGTTATTGTTAAAAAATCTACAAGTGCGTTTGCGGCATTTTTATCAATGGGACTTGTAATTAGCTTGATATTTCAAGCATTTATTAATATGGCTGTTGCAGTTAATTTATTCCCAGTTACTGGTCAAACTTTACCTTTAGTAAGCATGGGTGGAACATCAATAATTTTTACAAGTGCAGCTTTTGGAATTATTTTAAGTATTAGTCAAAGTATAACCAAAATTAAAACTCCTGAATATGAGCGAGTTAAAGCAGAGTCTTAAGATAATAATAAGTGGTGGTGGAACAGGTGGGCATATTTTCCCAGCTATTTCTATTGCTAATGCTTTAAAACAAAAAGATAGTAGCATCGAAATACTTTTTGTTGGTGCCGAAGGTAAAATGGAAATGGAAAAAGTTCCTGCTGCAGGATACGAAATTATTGGTTTACCTGTAAGGGGATTTCAAAGAAAGTTTACTTTTCAAAACATTTCATTTTTTTACAAGTTAATTGTCAGCATTATTAAAGCTCGCAAAATAATCCGTTCATTTAAACCCGATGTTGTTGTAGGTGTTGGCGGTTTTGCATCGGGACCAATTCTTAGAGCAGCTACCCGAATGAGAATTCCCACTCTTATTCAAGAACAAAATTCTTATGCAGGAATTACTAATAAAATACTTGCAAACAAAGTAAATAAAGTGTGTGTTGCTTACGAAAACATGGAAAGATTTTTTCCAAAAGATAAAATTGTTTTTACCGGCAATCCTGTTCGTCAGAATTTGAACGATAGTTCAAGCAAAAAACGCGAAGAAGCTATTTATCATTTTGGAGTACAGGGAAACAAAAAAACTATTCTTGTTATTGGCGGTAGTTTAGGTGCCAGAACAATTAACAAAAGTATAGAAAATGGTTTGTCAAAAATTATTGAACATAAATTTCAATTATTATGGCAAACCGGTAAAAATTATTATGCTGATGCAAAGAAAGTTGCAGAAAGTTATAAATACGATGATATAAAAGTCCTTGATTTTATTTCACGTATGGATTTAGCTTATTCTATTGCAGATATTGTTATTTCGAGAGCTGGCGCAAGTACAATTTCGGAACTTTGTATTGTAAAAAAACCTTCTATTTTAGTTCCATCACCGAATGTTGCCGAAGACCATCAAACAAAAAACGCAATGGCTCTTTTTAATAACGATGCAGCTATGATGCTTACTGATGCCGAAGCTCCATATAAGCTTGTTGATGAGGCAATAAGATTATTAAATGACGAATTTTTAATAAATGTTTATCGCGAAAATTGTGGAAAAATGGCAGTTGTTAATTCTGCCGAAAAAATTGTAAACGAAATATTATTATTAGTTTAATTATATAAATGAATTTGAATAATATACATAATGTTTATTTGCTTGGTATCGGAGGTATTGGTATGAGTGCACTTGCAAGATATTTTAATTTAAAAAATTGTAAAGTAGCAGGATACGACCGTACTCCGTCAAACTTATGCGACGAACTTTCGCAATTGGGCATTAATATACATTATCAGGATGATATTTCGCTTATTCCAAAAGAATTTTTGAATACTTCTAAAGAAAATATATTAATTATTTACACTCCAGCTATACCGCACGACCATAGCGAATTGCAATGGTTTAATAATAATAATTTTATTGTTAAAAAAAGAGCCGAAATTTTAGGCGAAATAACAAATAGCAGCTATACAATTGCAGTTGCTGGAACACACGGTAAAACAACAATTTCTACTTGTCTGGCACATATTTATAATCAAATGGATAATGGTTGTAATGCTTTTCTGGGAGGCATTTCAAAAAATTACCAAACTAACTTTCTTTTTGCTGACAACAGTCCAATTACAGTTGTAGAAGCCGATGAATACGACCGTTCTTTTCTTCAGCTTTCACCATCGTCAGCCATTATTACTGCGGTTGATGCCGACCATCTTGATATTTATAAAAATTATCAAAATGTAGTTGACGCATTTACCGAATTTGCTCAAAAAGTTAAAGAAAACGGCAAGTTGTTAATTAAAAAAGAAAGCAAATTTGAACCTGTTTCTGCAAAAGCTAAAATTGCAACTTATTCGGTTAAACAACAAGCAGATTGCACAGTATCAAACTTAAAACTTAATAACGGAAAATTTACCTTTAATTTAAAAACTCCTTGGGGAAATATCGAAAATTTAACTCCGGGAATTACCGGAATGTTTAATGTTGAGAATGTTGTTGCGGCGGCATCAATGTGTTTGTGGGAAGGCGTCGCTGCTAATAAAATAAAATCTGCTATTGAATCTTACTTGGGAGTAAAACGTCGTTTCGATGTGCAAATTGCAAATAAAAACAATATATACATTGACGATTATGCTCATCATCCCGAAGAAATTAAAGCCTTTATTTCATCAGTAAAAGGAGTGTATCCACAAAAACAAATTACAGGAATATTTCAACCCCACTTATATACTCGCACACGCGATTTTGCTGATGGTTTTGGGGAAGCATTATCACTTCTTGATGAACTTATTTTATTAGATATTTACCCTGCAAGGGAATTGCCAATTCACAATATTACAAGCAAAACAATCCTCAATAAGGTTAACATTAAAAACAAAACAATTTGCACAAAAGATGAAGTTTTTGAAATTATTAAAACTAAAAAACCCGAACTCCTTTTAACAATGGGAGCAGGCGATATTGACCAATTAGTTGAACCAATTAAAAATATAATTTTAAGTTAATATGAGAAAGGCAATCATTAAAAAAATATTTTCAATTGCAATATGGTCATTTTTTATTGCAGTTTTAATTATTTCATTAGGCTTTTCGAACTTACAACTTAAAAAAGTGAAATGCAATAAAATTGATGTCCAAATTATTGATAGCACGGGCAATAGTTTTGTAGAACCCAAAGATATTGTTGAATTTCTTAATCAAAAAAATTATAAAATAATTGGTAATAATATAGAAGATTTTCCGCTAAATAAAATCGAAACTGATATAAATAATTATCCATCAATAAAATCAACTGAAGTATTTACTACTTTCGATGGAATATTACATATTGTTATTGAACAACGTGAACCTATTCTTCGGGTAATTAATTATGATGGAAGCAGTTATTATATTGATAACGATGGTGCATTGTTTCCGTTATCCGAAAAATATACTGCAAGAGTGCTTGCAGCAAGTGGCAAAATTAACGAACCATACAATTTGCGTTATACAAAAGATATTACAAAGTCTATAGAAAAAGATGAACTTGGTAGAAATTTTTTATTAGACGACCTGTTTGTACTTGCTAAATTTATTAAATCTGATGCGTTTTTTGATTCATTTATTGAACAAATATATATCAATGAAAATGGTGAAATTGAACTTGTTCCAAAAGTCGGAACATTCACTATTCTTTTAGGTGATATTCAAAATTTAGATGAAAAATTTGAAAATTTAAAAGCAATAATTTTAATAGGATTATCGCGCGAGGGGTGGAATAAATATACTACAATAAATATAAAATATAAAAATCAAGTTGTTTGTACAAAAATTAATGAAAATGGAGCAAATGAATAACATTATTGCCGCAATTGACATCGGCACAACAAAAATTGTTGCTGTAATTGGCAAAAAAGAAACCGATGGTAAATTTAGAATTTTAGGAATTGGTAAAACCAAATCTTCTGGTGTTAAGCGTGGAAATGTACTTAATATCGAAGAAACAGTTAACGGAATTAAAACTGCCGTTGATATTGCAGAACAACAAGCAAAAGTTAAAATAACTGAAGTGTTTGTTGGCATTGCCGGTCAAAATATTAAATGCATTCGAAATTCGGGATATATTAACCGACCTAATTATGAGCAGGAAATTACTCAGGATGAGATTGATGTGCTTGTTCAAGACCAATCCAGAATAGCACTTGAACCAGGCGAAGAAATTATTCATGTGCTTCCACAAAGTTTTTCGGTTGATAATGAAAGTGGTGTAAAACCTATTGGTATTTGTGGTAACAGGCTTGAAGGATATTTCCATATTGTTATTGGCAAGTCAATGAATATTAAAAACTTAAAACGATGCGTGGAAAGAGCCGGATTAAAGCTGATTACATTAGTGTTAGAGCCTTTAGCTTCGGCAAAAGCTGCACTTACCGAAGACGAAAAAGAGGCTGGAGTTGCTTTAATTGATATTGGCGGTGGCACATCGGACCTTGCAATTTATTACGAAGGCACTATTTGTCATACCGCAGTTGTTCCTTTTGGAGGAAATGTTTTAACAAATGATATTAAACAAGCTTATAATCTTTTAGAGAAAGATGCCGAAGAGCTTAAAGTTAAACATGGAGCTGCCCTTGCCGAAACTATTTCAAACGAAGAGGTTGTAAGTGTACCAGGCGTTAGCGGCAGAAATGCAAAAGAAATCAGTAAAAAAGATTTAGCAAGAATTATTCAAGCCAGAATGGAGGAAATTATTGGTATTGTCGAATTTCAAGTTAAAAATTCAGGTTTTGGCGATAAACTTGGTGCGGGAATAGTTTTAACCGGCGGCGGTTCATTATTAAAAAATTTACCTCAATTAGTTTCTTTTAAAACAGGACACGAAATTCGCATCGGAAACCCCATACTGTATCTAAATTCCGACATTAAGGAAAATGTAAATTCCCCTATTTTCTCAACAAGTATTGGGCTTATTATTATTGGCGATGAATATCTAAATAAACAAGAAAAAGAAACTGAAACCGAAACCATTGAAGTTCAAGGCGAAGAAAAAGTTGTGAAAGCAATTTCAAAACCTGATGACTTTGGTTTTTCAGATGAATTAGAAAAGAAAGAAGTGAAAAAGAAAAAACTGCCTAAAGAACCAACAAATTATAAAGAAATTAGAGAAACAAAAGTTAATAAAATTTTGTCAAGTCTTTCTAAACTTTTTGACGATACCGATACAAAAATTAATGAATAATTATAAACAATAAAACCTCAAAATTATGAACGAAGAAGATTTATTAAAATTCGGATTTCCTACTGAAAGACCTTCAATAATAAAGGTATTAGGAGTAGGTGGTGGTGGCAGCAATGCTGTAAATCACATGTTTAAACAAGGTATTAATGATGTTGATTTTGTTGTATGCAACACTGATGTTCAGGCACTTGCAAAAAGTCCGGTACCTATTAAAATTCAACTCGGACAGACATTAACCGAAGGACTTGGAGCTGGAAGTCATCCGGAACAAGGAAAACAAGCTGCAATAGAAAGTTTAAACGAAATCAATAGTTTGCTTTCTGAAAACACAAAAATGATATTTATAACTGCCGGAATGGGCGGTGGAACAGGAACCGGTGCAGCACCGGTTATCGCTAATGCAGCTAAAGAACTGGGTTTGTTAGTTGTGGCTATTGTTACAATTCCATTCCGTTTCGAAGGTGCCCGCCGTTTTAATCAAGCTATTGAAGGCTTAAGAGAATTAAAGGAAAATGTTGATTCTTTGTTAGTAATAAATAACGAGAAACTTCGCGAAATTTATGGCGACCTGCCTGCTTCAGAAGGATTTGCAAAAGCTGACGATGTACTTACAATTGGAGCAAAAGGTATTGCTGAAATAATTACAGTTTCCGGTCATATAAATGTTGATTTTGCAGATGTTAGAACTGTAATGAGCAATAGCGGTGTTGCAATTATGGGCATTGGTGAAGCTGAAGGCGAAAATAGAGCTATTGAAGCAATAAAAAAAGCACTTTCTTCCCCGCTTCTTAATAATAATGAAATTTATGGAGCCAAAAATATTCTTCTTAATATTACATCCGGCGAAAGTGAAGCAACAATGGACGAAATTGGACAAATAAGTGATTTTGTTCAGGAAGCTGCTGGTTCTAAAGCCGATATGATATTTGGTAGTTGTACAAACCCATCACTTGGAAATAAAATAAGCGTTACTGTTATTGCTACTGGCTTTGGTACATCTTTTATTCCGGAATTAAATATTATTACTCCTAAAAATGAAAAGAAGGTAGTAGTTGATGAAAAACCAAAGCAAGTTGAAACTCCAAAACAAAGCACTGATAATAGTAAAACAATTGAAAAATTTGAGCAAAAATCCATTGATTTTAATGACCATAACAATGTTCATGCTCTACAAAATAACAATACAAAAAACACAATTGAAACAAACCTGCAAAATGCTCTTTCTAATGCTCAAAAACAAACAATTCTAACTGATTTGAATAATAACGAAGAAATTGATAAACTATCTAACATTCCAACTTATTTAAGGAATAATATTGTTGTTGAAAATAAAAATTATTCAACATCAACCGATAAGTCGAATTATACTATAGATAAAACCGGAAATGGTACTCAATTAAGAGAAAATAATTCATATTTACACGATAAAGTTGATTAAAAATAATAATTATGGCACTTTTTGAAACAATAAGTAACGACATTAAAACCGCAATGCTTGCACGCGAGAGTGGAAAATTAGAAGCACTCAGAAGTATTAAAGCAGCTTTTCTTATAGCAAAAACAGAGGGTTCAAACTCCGAATTAAGTCCCGAAAAAGAACTTTTAATTATTCAAAAACTTTATAAGCAACGAAAAGAATCGGCAAAAATTTATAGTGATAACAACCGTCAAGAGCTTGCCGATAAAGAACTTTTTGAAGCCGGAATTATTGAACAATACTTGCCCAAACCTCCATCTGACCAAGAAATAACAAAAATTTTAAACGAAATTATTGTTCAGGTTGGAGCAAAATCACCTGCCGAAATGGGAAAAGTAATGGGAGTTGCTACAAAACGCTTTGCAGGCTCGGTTGATGGTAAAATACTTTCTGAAAAGGTAAAACTTTTATTGTCAGGTAAATAATAGAGTTTATATCGAATAAGAAACAGTTGAATTTTATACTTTTTTGATGTTTTAAAACTATTAATTTTATTGACTTTAACTTTTTATAAAAACCGAAATACCTTATTCGATATATTCTCTAATGAAAAAAAATTTTTTGTTACTATTTCTTTGCCTTTCATTTTTAATGACATTTTCTCAATTTGATGAGAAATCTTATTATAATATTCATTCAAAAGCAGGAACATCAGGCAATGCAAGTAGCATGCAGGATTTTAACAAAGCCATAGAATTAAATTCTAAAGACGACGTTGCATATATTAATAGAGGTAATGCAAAATTTCAACTACAAGATTATAGAGGTGCGATACAGGATTATAACATGGTTATTGAATTAAAACCCAATAACGCAACAGGTTACTATAACAGGGGTGTAGCAAAAGAAAAGCTGAATAATTTTAAAGAAGCAATTTCTGATTTTGATAAAGCTCTGAAAATAGATTCCGGAAATGCAAACATTTATTTTAATCGTGGTATTGCAAAATATAAGGTTCAAGAATACGATGCAGCAATACTTGATTATAGTAAAGCTATTGAATTTAATTCAAAATTTTCCGAAGCTTATACTAATCGTGGCTTTGTGAAAATTCAGATTAAAAATTATGCCGATGCACTTAATGATTTGAATAATGCAATTGAACTGAATCCTAAAAACTCAAATGCATATTTTAACAGAGGAATTGCTAAATATTATCTTAAAGATAAAGAAGGAGGTTGTCTGGACTTAAGCAAAGCAGGTGAACTGGGATTTAGTAAAGCTTATGAATTAATTAAACAATACTGTAATTAAAATTTAACTACTCATCCCTTGATTCGCATAAATAACAATGAAACAATAAACAATGAATTACGAAATATGACAATGTATGACAATAAACATGAAGCAATAAAGCAATTCACCCCGTTAGATAATAATATTTTAACAAAATTATTATTTCATTTGTAAATATCTAATGGGGTAAAACAATTTATATTTACTTTTGCTGCTGAATTTATACTGAATCTTGGCAGATTTGCGAAAGCAAAAATGCTTAGATTTAGTTATACTGAGCGTTTGAGTTTGCTGTTTTTCGCAAACTCAAACAGTTGAAGTATAACATAAATTTTATTCTACCGAAATATAATTTTAATTTTGCTTTTACGTTTATGCGAATTACATGAGTATAATCACATTTTTAAAAAGTCGTAAGTTTTTTATCCATCTTGGTTTAGCAGTTGTAGTTACAACAATTTTGCTAACTACAAGTTTTTTTTCAATTAATTTTTATACACATCATGGCGAAGCTACATCGGTACCCGATTTAAGCGGTTTAACTTTTGAACAGGCACAGCGAATTGCTTCTAACAAAGATTTTTTAGTAGAAGTTTCCGATTCTGTCCATTTTCAAGATAAAGAAATAGGCACAGTTGTATCACAAGAACCAATTGCTAATAGTAAAGTTAAAATAGAACGAACAATTTATCTTATTATTAATGGGTTAGAAGCCGAAAAAGTGGCAATGCCCGATTTAACAGGTATTTCGGTTAGACAAGCAACTTCCGATGCCGAACTTTTTGGGCTTAAAATTGGAAAATTAAATTATGTCCCCGACATCTCTACTACTGTACTCGAACAAAAATACAAGGGCAAACCAATTAAGCCAAATACAATGCTTGTTAAAGGTTCGTTAATTGATTTAGTTGTTGGCAAAGGCGAAAGCAACGAGAACACATTTGTTCCAAATATTTTAGGTTTAACTTTCAGCGAAGCTGAGCAAAAACTTTCGTCGCTTTCGCTTAATGTTGGAGTTGCTGTTTACGATAAAACAATTAAAACAACCCGCGATTCGTTAAATGCAAAAATCTGGAAACAA
Organism: Bacteroidales bacterium; assembly: GCA_036171495.1. Lineage (GTDB taxonomy): Bacteria > Bacteroidota > Bacteroidia > Bacteroidales > GWA2-32-17 > GWA2-32-17. The sequence continues at coordinate 4,044 of JAVHRE010000485.1, read as the reverse complement.
CATCCAAAGTCTATTTCTGAAAGCTCAATAAAATTAGGTAGTTATATTGATATATGGCTTACTTTAGATAACGATTTAATTCCCGAATCGGCAACCGAAAACAATTCACCAAATGATTTATAAAACATTAAAATATTTAATAATCATTTTATTAACATTTGCTTATAGTGTTAATGCACAGGTAGTTTTATTGCCTTTGCAAACTAATCCTGTTATTGAAAAATATATTAATCAAAATACCTTAATTAATAAATCAATAAAAGCAATTGGAGATACGCTTAAACTCCCATTTTTTGATGACTTTTCAAAAGATGCCGTTTATCCTGATTTATCAAACTGGCTCGACGAACAAGTGTTTGTTAATCAGTCTTTTGGGGACAATCCGCCATCATTGGGAGTTGCTACTTTTGACGCATTAGATTTTGCTGGTCAGCTTCACTCAAACGCTGGAACTTCACTTTTTATTAGCGATACACTAACCTCAAAACCAATTAATTTGGCAAACCATACCGATAAAAATCCTATTTCAATTTCTACTGCCGGTTTATATTATTATAATTCATTTTCGGGAAGTTATTATCCTGCCGACTCGTTATTTTATATTGTTAATTCCACTTATTATAATTGTAAAACAGATTCAATAATGTATAATGTTAATATGGTAATTTATTATGATTCGCTCGGATATGTAACAAATGTAAGCAATTTTCTTTACACTTATAATTCAATTACAGGCATATACACTCATATTGACAAATATTTGTTTTTTACTTATTCTCCCGCCGATTCTCTTTATTTGAGCTTTTATTACCAACCACAAGGAATAGGAGGACGTGCTCCAGATGCTGAAGATTCGCTGGTACTTGAATTTAAAACTCCATCAACTTTATGGAAACATATTTGGGCAGAACCCGGCGACACAAACAAACCTTTTAAACAAGTGCTTATTCCAATTGTTGATTCTTTGTTTTTTGCAAACGGTTTTCAATTTCAATTTAAAAATTATTCAAAACTACATATTTATCCATTGCCAAGCTATGCAAGCGATATAGCTTTTTGGAATATTGATTATGTTAAATTAGATAAAAACAGAAATGATTCCGATACCATTTATCAAGATGTTACTTTTGTGAATAATTTAGATACTGTTTTAAAAAACTTTAAATCAGTTCCATGGGACCATTATAAATCAGTTAGCAATTTTCAAACCAATAGAATTAAATTTTTTTATAGAAATTTAAGCGATTCTTTAAAACTTATAACCCGAAGATATATAATCAAAAATAAAACAGAAAACACAGTTATTTTTAATAGAAGTTTAGGAAGTGAAAATATTGCTCCTTTTTCCGATTTTAAGTTTTCGCAAGCCGACACATCAAATTATTTTCCTTTTACAACATCTAACAAAGCTGAATTTGAAATTAAAATCAGTCAAACAAGCAGCACACTCAATATTCATGAACCATACCGTTGGAACGATACCTTAGTTTATCATCAAATATTTGATAATTATTATGCTTACGATGATGGTACTCCCGAAATTGGATTAGGATTAACCGAAGGGAACACTCAAAACGGCAAACTGGCTTTTAAGTTTTACACACTCAAACCCGACACTTTGCGTGGCATAAATATGTTTTTTAATAGAACATTAAATGATGCTAACATTAAAAATTTTTATTTAACAATTTGGAATAATGTAAACAGAAAACCCGGACAAGTTATTTATAGCCAAATGGGCGAAAAACCTGAGTCTCATGGATTAAACGAGTTCCAATATTATAATTTAGATACTTCAATTTTTATAACAGATACATTTTATATAGGTTGGATTCAAACTACTCAAGATATGCTAAATATTGGCTTCGACTTAAATAACGATAACTCATCAAAAGTTTTTTATAATATTACTGGTTCGTGGTACAATATACCTTATGCAGGAACTCCGATGATGCGACCAGTTTTCAGCGCTCAACCAATTAATGAAATAGCTCATAATAAAACAAATAACCAATTAAATTTTTATCCTAATCCTGCTGCCGACTTCATAACAGTTGATAATTCAGATAGTTATAAATTTCAAGTTTTCGATATTACAGGCAGAATTATTTTAGAAACTTTTGCATCAAACAATAAAATTGATGTTTCTAAAATTCCAAATGGAATTTATATTCTAAAAGCATATAACAGCAAACAACAATTTACAAGCAAGCTTATTATCAATAGAATCTAAAATGAGCGAAGAAGAAAGCTTTTTAAACGAAGAATCAAACGACTTATTCGAACATTTTAATATTAAAGTTGATAAAGGACAAACACCTTTGCGAATTGACAAATTTTTATGTTTACGGTTAGAAAATATTTCGCGAAACAGAATACAAAATGCAGCAACTGCTAACTGCATATTAGTAAACAAAATTCCAATAAAATCGAATTATCTGATTAAACCTAACGATGTTATTTCAATAGTTTTACCCTATCCTCCAAGCAATCAAGAAACTCTGCCCGAAAACATACCTTTAAATATTGCTTACGAAGATGATGATTTAATTATTGTAAATAAACCTGCCGGAATGGTTGTGCATCCTGCAAAAGGCAATTATACCGGCACGCTTGTAAATGCACTTTTATGGCATTTTAAAGATTTACCTGTTATTAATAAAAACACAATAAGACCAGGTTTGGTTCACAGAATTGACAAAGATACATCTGGTTTACTTGTAGTTGCAAAAAACGAGTTGGCTCATGCAAGTCTTGCTAAACAATTTTTTGATAAAACAACTGAACGTAGTTATATTGCTTTAGTTTGGGGAATTTTTAAAGAAAAAAACGGAACTATTATTGGCAATATTGGTCGTTCACCACGTGATAGAAAAAAAATGACAATATTTCCAGATAACGATTTTGGTAAACATGCTGTTACACATTATAAAGTTATAGAAGAATATAGCTATACTTCACTAATTGAATGTAAACTCGAAACCGGACGAACTCATCAAATAAGGGCTCATTTTGAATATATTAAACATCCTTTATTTAACGATAAAATATATGGTGGTGCTCAAATTATTAAAGGAAATAATTTTGCAAAATATAGCCAATTTGTTGAAAATTGCTTTCAAATTTGCCCTCGTCAAGCACTTCATGCCAAATCGTTAGGATTTTTTCATCCAAGCACTAAAAAATGGTTTTTTTTCGACTCAAATTTACCCGACGACATGAAATATTTAATTGATAAGTGGAAAAATTACACTATAACATCCTAATTCACAGACATATACACATGTTAAAAAATTTTTGCTTTTTTTTGAACAACTAAAAAACAATTAATATACATTTGCACCGTTAATAAACATTTAAATACTTATGAAAAAACTTTTTGGACTTTTAATGATTGCAGGAATGATGTCATTCGTTGCATGTGGACCTAGTGCAGAACAAAAAGCTGCTGAACAAGCTAAACTTGATTCTTTAAAAGCTGATTCTATTACAAAAGTAGAAGCTGCTACTGCTGCTAAAGAGCAAGCAAAACAAGATTCTATAGCTCAAGCTCAAGCCGCTGTTGCTGAACAAGCTAAAGCTGATTCTATCGCTAAAGCTGCTGCTGCACCTAAAGGTAAAGCTGCAAAAGGTAAGAAAAAATAATTTTTTTCTTGAAACCTAAAAAAAGGCTGGCATTTATGCCAGCCTTTTTTATTTTTACCACCGAAATAAACTATTGTTTGACTAAGATTTTAATTACGTATATTCAAACATGAACTCTCTCAACATTGTAGCATTATATTTTGGACTAAAGTACATTTATTGAAATGTATTTATAACTCCAGCCTTTGGTAACTGAGATTGTCGAAGTTAAAACTGTAGTTAGTGTTAGAAAGAAAACTCAGTGTTTGATAAGAAAACGTCAAATACTCCCGCTTAGGCGGGACGAAGTTTTTAAAAATCAAGAGTTCCGCTTATGCGGAATAGCTTGATTTTTAAAACGAAAATAATACCAATTCTTAGGTCAAATTAGTCCAAAGAACAATTTGAACTTTAGAATGG